>NZ_QSHS01000022.1:11617-43825 GCF_003467795.1 Collinsella sp. AM36-4AA | reverse complement strand
AGCCCGTCCAAGAATTGGGGCGCAGTTCATGAAAACGGGGGCCGAATGGGCTTCGTGGCCTGTCTGGCAGGTTTGGTGCCGGCGCTACTTAATCACGCGCACGCGATACATCGACGGAATCTGCTTGAGCGCCTCGATGGTGCTGCTGTCCAGGTGCTCATCGGTGTCGAACATGGTGTAGGCGTTCTCGCCAGCGGACTCGTTGGTCATACGCTGCACGTTGGCGTTGTCCTTGGCGAGAATGGCCGTGATCTGGCCGATCATGTTGGGCACGTTTGCGTGCAGGCAGGCGATGCGGCTCGCGGCGCGCGCCTTGCCCATACTGCAGGCGGGGTAGTTGACGCTGCGCGCGATGTTACCATTTTCCAGGTAATCCTTGAGCTCGCTGATGGCCATGTCGGCGCAGTTGGCCTCGGCCTCGCCGGTGCCGGCGCCCGAGTGCGTGGTGATAAACGTATTGGGCATCTTGACCGTCTTGGGTGTGGCGAAGTCGCAGCTAAACCAGCTGAGCTTGCCCTCGCGCAGGGCGGCGTCAACGGCGTCCTCGTCAATGATGGTTTCGCGCGCGTAGTTGATGAGTACGGCGCCCGGGGCCAGCAGGTTAATCTGCTCGGTGCTTATCATGCCGATGGTGTCGGCCTTGCTGGGCACGTGCACGGTGAGGTAGTCGCAGCCGCGGCAGAGGTCCTCGAGCGTGCCCACGCGCTGCACCTCGCGGCTCAGCACCCACGCGTGCTCGACGGAAATGAACGGATCGTAGCCGTAGACGTCCATGCCCAGGTCGACGCAGGCGTTGGCGACCTTGGAACCCACGTTGCCCAGACCGACGACGCCGATGCGCTTACCCTTGAGCTCGCGGCCCACAAAGGCCTTCTTGGCCTTCTCGGCATCAACCTGAATCTCGGGGTCGTCGGCGTTGTCGCGCACCCAGTTCATCGACTGCACCACGCCGCGGCTCGAGAGCACCAGCATGCCCAAAACGAGCTCCTTGACGGCGTTGCTGTTGGCGCCGGGGGAGTTAAAGACCACGACGCCCTTCTTGGCGTACTCTTCGACGGGGATGTTGTTGACGCCGGCGCCGCAGCGGGCGATGGCGCGGATGCCCTCGGGCAGCTCGTAGCCGTGCAGGTCGGTGGAGCGCATCAGGATGGCGTCGGCCTCCTCGGCGGTGCTTACAAACTCGTAGCCCTCGCCGAACTCGACCTTGCCGTCCTTGGTGATGTCGTCGATGGTTTTGATCTTGCGCATGGAAAACTCCTTAGCAGGTTTTGATCTAAACAGGGTGGTCTGAGGTGGCTGGTCGGCCCGCGGGTTGCGGGCTAGTTAGATCGCGGGCTCAAACTATGCTGCGCTTCGAAGTCCTTCATGTACGTGGCCAGCGCCTGAACGTCTTCCATGGTGACGGCGTTGTACACGCTGGCGCGCATGCCGCCGACGAGGCGATGGCCCTTGACGTTTTGGATCTGGTGCTCTGCCGCGCCCGCGACAAAGGCGGCGTCGAGGTCGGCATCGCCGGTACGGAACGTGACGTTGGCGATGGAGCGGCTGCCGGTCTGCGCGGTGCCGTGGAACAGCTCGCTGTGCTCGAGCAGGTCGTAGAGCAGGTTGACCTTGGTCCAGTTGTGCTCGGCCATGGCGGCAAGTCCGCCGGTTTGCTCCACCCAACGGAACACCTTGCCGCATACGTAGATACCAAAGGTGTTGGGCGTGTTGAGCATGGAGCCCTTGGCGGCCTGGGTTTTAAGATCCAGGTACTGCGGCGTCTGCGCAAAGGCGGGGCCTTTGGCGATGAGGTCATCGCGCACGATGACCACGGTCACGCCCGCGGCGCCGGCGTTTTTCTGCGCGCCGGCGTAAATGAGCCCGTAGCGCTCAACGTCGAGCGGCTGCGACAGAAAGCAGCTCGAGACATCGGCGACCAGCGGCACGTCGCCGCAATCGGGCAGCTCGTGGAACATGGTGCCAAAGATGGTGTTGTTCTGGCAGATGTAGACGTAGTCGAGCCCATCGCCCGTGGCCTCGGCGGCGATGCGCGCGTTGACGTCGGCCATGGTGGGAATGCGGTCGAAGTTGGTGTCCTTGGAGCTCGCGAGCAGCACGGCCTCGCCGTACTTGGCGGCCTCTTTGTACGCTTTGTTGGCAAAGTTGCCAGTCACGACGTAGCCGGCGCGGCCGCGGCGCATGAGGTTCATGGGGATGCCCGCAAACTGCAGCGTGGCGCCGCCCTGCAAAAACAGGACACGGTAGTTGTCAGGGATGCTCAGCAGGCGGCGCAGGGTTGCCTCGGCGTCGTCGATGATCTGCTGGTACATACTAGATCGATGGCTCATCTCGAGCACGGACATGCCGCAACCGCGGTAGTCCATCATCTCGTCGGCGATCTCGGCGAGCACGCTGGTGGGCAGCGCGGCCGGGCCAGCTGAGAAGTTGTGCACACGTGCCATCTTCTAGGTCCCCCTCGTAGTCGTTTGAACGTTCGGGATACTTTAGCACAGTGCAGCGCCAGGCGCGACCGCATCATGGTAAAACTCGACTGCGCCGCTATGATTTACAGGATGGTTACATGGGGGAGGGTTGTCTCGAGGCTCGCATCTGACCCGCCTGGACCTTTGCTTGTTTCCAGGGGCGAATGCGGGCGTTGATGAGGTCGTCGTAACCGCGGGCGATGGATTGCTGAATGGCAGCAAGTGCGCGCGTCTGCTCGTCATAGGCCTCGGCATCCATGACGACAGACGACGCCGACCCGTTTTTGGGTAGGTGGACGGGTTCTTTGGTCTTGTGGCAGATATCTGCAATGGCGCCAAAGGTGCGTTGCAGATCGGAAATAGGCTTTACGTCTGGCATATGAAGCTCCTTACATGGAATCATATGTATAACTCAATGTTGAGTGTAGTGGAGGGTGGGGGTCCGATGCGAGGTGGCTTTGGGCGTGTGCGTGTCTGCATTCGCAAGCGCGTTTATCTGGCAAGTGTGATTTGGGGCGATCTCGTCAAAGCTGCTGAGCTGCGAAAATAACCGTTAACCGGATTTAATTTTGTTGCTCAACATTTGACACGCTGGTCGTGGTAACTTTTTTACCAACAGGTATGATTATTGTCATGTGCGCCGCGCCTGCCTGCCGGGCTGCGGCGCACTTGTGACAGCCTTTGACACCCTTGGAGCGTGCACTGTGGATGTAACCACAAAAAGCGTTCGGGGGGGGGGTGCTCACCCGCGAGCAATTCCTCCCGCATGAGATGCGCATCGTCGCTGTTCTGCGCACGCAGGGCGCAAGCGACGAGCAGGTCATTGTACGCGTAAAGAGCGATAACCTCTTTCAATATCCTACGGAGCGCATGGTTGCCAACCGCGCAACCGTGTGCCTTCGCCGCCTCGACGCCATGATGCCCACGGACGCCGCGTGCGCCGCGCGCGGCATCGACCCCAATACTGCCGCCGAGGCTGCGTTATCCCTAACCGGCCTTATGGCATCTGGTACTCCCACGCAGGCGGACCAGGCCATCTTTTACAGCATGATCTGCCGCTACGACATCGTGCGCGAGCTCGTGCTCGTCGAGGTGGGGGAGCGCCTGCAAAACTTCGACTATGCCTTCACGGCGGCTGACCTCAACGCCTTTATGACGCGCTTTACCACGGAGTATCCGGACGCGGCCCGCTGGACCGAGGCCACGGTCAAGCGCATTAAGGGCTCGCTGCGCCAGACGCTCCGCCACGCCGGCCTTATAGGCGAGGGTCAGGGCCCGGAGTCCGAACGCCTGTCCCCGCTCTTTCTCGACCCCGAGGTCGAGCAGGGCCTGGTCCAGCTGGGCGAGCAGCCTCTTATCGCGGCCCTTACCGGCAGGGCGGTGATGTAGCGTGGCTTCCGTCAACAGCACTTCCGATTCCGTAGTCACCCCGGCGACCGATCTCACCACCAATATCGGCATCCATTCCCGCCAGAGTGTCGTGGCGGCGCATGCCCGCTCCGAGCGCGCCCGCCAAGAATTTGAGCGCCGCGCGCAGCTCCTGCGTGAGTGCCTGTGCAGCGAGGACTTTTTGGCCAACAAGGGCATAGGTAACGAGATCGGCTTCCATACCTTCTGCTACGACCCTGCGCTCGAGTTTGAGGCGCGTGCGTTATTTGACGTCCTTTCACGCGATGCCGAGGCCGGCAAGCTCCCGTGCACGCTCAAGGTCGTGAATCTCTACGACGCCGTGCTGGCAATTCTCGAAAAGCGCCGCGTCCTCAAGACCATCCCGCGCCAAGAGGAGCGTCGCGGTACCCAGCGCGTGCTCGAGGACGTGGCCAAGTTCGCCTCGCCCGAGAAAGTCGCCGCGTGCATCCTTGAACAAACCGAGCCGCACGTGCCCAGAGACGTCATCCTCCTCACCGGTGCAGGTGAGGTCTTCCCGTTCTTTCGCATGCACACGCTTCTCCACTGCATGCTCGCGGATTTTGATGATGTGCCGGTGATCGCCGCCTATCCGGGCAGCTTCAACGGCTCTTCCTTCCAGCTCTTTAACCGTCTGCCGGCCGATAACTACTACCGCGCCATCGATATCTCGTAAGCACGGCTCCCCGCATACAAGGCCCTGCCGCCGGTAACAACCCTTTGCCATAACGTTCCCAAACCCAAAGGAGCACCCATGGACAACACGATCATTCGCGACCTCTTTGCAAAAGACATCAACCGCTCCATCAACGGCGTGGTCAAGGTCCAGGATTCAAAAGACGAGTCCATCCGTCAGGAGCTTGACGAGTACGTGGTGACGCGCGAGCTGCAGGGGCACTTTGCCACGTTCTTCAAGGCCTACGGCGATGCCATCGATGTGCGCACCGACAAGATCGGCGTGTGGATCAGCGGCTTCTTCGGTTCCGGTAAATCGCACTTTCTCAAGATGCTGAGCTACCTGCTCGAGAATCGCCAGATTGGCGGTAAGAGCGCCATCCGCTACTTTGATGGCAAGATCGTCGACCCCATGGTCGCGGCTGCCATGGAGCGCGCCTGCTCGGTGCCCACGCAAGCCATCCTCTTTAACATCGATAGCAAGGCGGGCCAGTGGAAGCAGGGCGATACGGCTCCCACGGCGCTGCTTCGCGGCTTTGAGCGCATGTTCTACGAGGCACGCGGCTTCTACGGCGAGGACCTCAAGCTTGCAAAGCTCGAGGATCACATCGATTCCCTGGGCAAGACCCAGGAGTTCCGCGAGGCCTTTGAGCGCGTCAACGGCGAGTCCTGGCTCCAGACCCGCGACACCTACAGCTACTTTGAGGACGACGTCGTCGAGGTGCTGCAGAGCGTGCTCGGCATGAGCGAAAAGGCCGCATGGAACTGGCTCGAGGGTTCTGAGGACGAGGTTTTGGCCCCCGATGTCTTTGCCAAAAAGGTTAAGGACTACGTGGACGCTCAGGCGGCGGCCCGCGGCGGCAACTTCCGCCTGCTCTTTATGGTCGACGAGGTGGGTCAGTTTATTACAAACGACCAGGACCCAAGCCTTATGCTGAGCCTTCAGACCATTGTCGAGGAGCTGGGGGCCGCCTGCGGTGGCCGCGTGTGGGTGATGGTCACGAGCCAGGAGGCCATCGACAACCTGAGCCTGCCCGTGGGCAACGACTTTTCAAAGATCCAAGGCCGCTTCAATACCCGCCTTTCGCTCTCCAGCTCCAGCGTGGACGAGGTCATCCAGCGCCGTGTGCTCGAGAAGACCGCGTCGGCGGCCGATATGCTTGCACAGGTCTACGAGCAAGACGCCGCCGTGCTCAAAAACAACTTTACCTTTGAGGGTGGCTCGCGCTCCGACCTCGCCGGCTACGCCAACGCCAAGGAGTTTGTCGCCAGCTACCCGTTTGTGGGTTATCAGTTCAAGCTTCTGCCCGATGTCATGACCGAGGTGCGCAAACACGGCGTCAAGGCCAAACACATGTCCACGGGCGAGCGCTCCATGCTTAGTGCGTTCCAGGAGAGCGCTCAGGCCATCCAACTTGAGCAGACCGGTGCGCTCGTGCCGCTCTGGCGCTTCTTCGACACTATCTCCAAAGATCTTGAGACCGGCATCAACCGGGTGGTCGACCGCGCGGTCCGTGCGGCCGAGAACGCGGAGGGTCTTGAACCTTACGACGTCCGGGTGCTTAAGCTCCTGTACTTGATTCGTTACATCGGCTACGTCAAGGCCACGGTCGAGAACATCTCCATCCTTATGATCGACGGCCTCGACGTGGACAAGCGCGCCCTCAAGGACCGCGTCAAGGAGTCCCTTGCCCGCCTGGAGCGCGAGAACTACGTGGCACGCCAGGGCGATACCTATAGCTTCCTCACCGACGAGGAGCAGGAGATAGCGCAGGAGATCGCACGCACCCCAATCGATAGCGCGCAGGTAATCGAGTCTATCAAAAAGCGCCTGTTCGACAGCATCTACACCGCGCGCAAACTCAACCGCGGGGCCAACGACTTCCCGTTTGACCGCTATGTGGACGGATCAATCCACGGTGGCAGCATGGGCGGCATGGAGCTTTACGTGGCGACCATGGCGAGCGACCTGGGCCGTGCGGACGATATCGAGCTGGCCTTGGCTTCTTCGGGCAAGGCCATCGTGGCCTTAAGCGACGAGGCGGATTATTGGGAGACGCTCGTCAACGCCGCCAAGATCCGCAAGTACGCCAAGACGCGAAATCTCCAGGAGCTTCAGCCGAGCACGCGCCAGATCGTCGAGTCTAAGATGCGCGAGGCGGCCTATAACGAGAAAGAGGCCGATGCCCTTTTGAGCGAGGCCGTGCTCCATGCACGTTGCGCAGTCAACGACCGCATGGTTGAGGTCCGCGCGGCCAAACCCGCCCAGGTCTTTGAGCAGGTGCTGGCGCAGCTGTGCGATGTGGTCTTTGAAAAGGCCGACTACATCGGCGCGCCGGTCACGAGCGATTCCGATATCCGCTCCACTCTGGCGGGCAACGTTCAAGCGGGGCTCGCTGGCATGGACGCGGGTAACACGCGTGCGCTCAAGGAGGTCGAGGACTACCTCAAAGTGCAGCACCAACGCCACCTGGATACCGCTATGGGCGATATCCAACGCCAGTATCAGCAAAGGCCCTTTGGCTGGCGCGAGGTCGACATCGCAAATGTGGTGGCGCAGCTTGTGGTGGAGCAGCGCGCGCAGGTGCTGTTTGGCGGTCAGACGGTCCAAGCTAGCGACAGCCGCATGGTGGCACTCCTGCGCAAGGATGCCGATAAGGCCAAGGTGCGCTTGCGCATGCGCATGAGCGACCGGTTGCTGCGCGCCACGGGCGAGCTCATGCGCGACCTGTTTGACCTTAAGAACGTTCCCTCCAACGAGGATAAGCTCGTAGCCGAGCTCAAGGAGCGCCTTGAGGACTTGCGCGAGACGTGCCTCACCATGGCACGCGACTACTTCACGGGTATCAAGCCGGCCTTCCCGTATCCCGGTGAGGACGAGTGCGAGAAGATGCGCTCGGAGGTGGCCGACATCCTTAAGGACCAGAACGAGGCCGAGGCATTTTTGACCACGTTCACCAAGCACGAAGACCGCCTGCTCGATGCCAAGGAAGACTTTGACAAGGTGGTTGAGTTCTTCGAGTCCAACCAACGAACGGCTTTTGACCACGCCAGGGAATTCTTGAGTCGCACGGAGGGCATTGAGTATGCCTCCGATGACATTCCCGGCGCGGTGGAGAATGTGGTAACGGTGCGCGAGATCCTCAAAGATCCCAAGCCCTACAGCCGCATTAAAGAGCTGCAGCCGCTGATGGCCCCCGTCGAGGAAGACATTAAAAAGCTCCTGGGCATGCGCCGCAACGAGTTCTTGCATCGCATCGAGAACGACCTGCAGGACCTGCAAAAGCAGGCCGAGAGCCAAGAGGGTTTTGTCAAGCAGGCCAAGGATGCCATAGCGGACGCCGGCACCAAGTATGAGTCGTTCAAGAACCGCACCCACGGCGTCCAGAGCCTCAACGAGCTTAACGCCCTCGCGGCAAACTGGGAAAGCTGGACCATCACGGCGGCCAACAAGATATACGACGCCGTGGACGCCGCACGCGAACGTATGGAAAACGAGCGCCGTTCCACCGAGGTCACCAGCACGGGCGAGGTGGTCAAAAAGATCACCAACAAGGGCACCGCTACGCCAAGTAACGGTTCCGTGCCCGTGCCCGTGCCCAAGCCCCGGCGCAAGGTCAAGACCGTGCGCCGCACCGACCTGGCCAAGCCGAGCCGCCTCACAACCGCAGAGGACGTGGAACGCTACGTGGACGACCTGCGAGCCCGCCTTATGCAGGCGCTTGCATCAAACGACGAGATCCGCATTAACTAACCCGCTCAGTCGCCGGCGCCCAAACATGCACCGGCGGCTTATGGCGTTTTGAAAGGTACGGGAACCATGAACGATTCCGCTCTCAAGAACTTCTGCACGTGGGCTCGCGTGGAACTTATTAACGGCGTGGAGGCGCAGATGGTGCGCTATGGCATCACCGACCCCGCGCCCGATCCTGCCGGGTCCCAGACCATCAACGGCCAGCCTCTGAGTCCACTCGAGGTCGAGCAGCGCGACGAGCTGTTGCGCCTGCAGACCGCAGAGAGCCATGACGCGCTGCGCGACCGTGCGGCCTACACCTGGTTCAACCGTATCGTGGCCATGCGCTTTATGGAGGCTCGCGGCTGGCTCCCCAGCTGTATGCGCATGCTGAGCCGCGCGGACGGCAGCCATGGTAGCGAGGCTGTGGAGAACGCCCTGGACGTGGAGATTTCCACGGCCGACCCCGAGCGCGTGGCGGAGCTCAAAATGGCGGGTTCCGACGAACCGCTGTGGCGCTATCTATTTGTGGCGCAGAGCGAGGAACTTGCCGACTGCCTGCCGGGTGTCTTTGAACGTGTGGGCGGTGCCATGGAGCTGCTGTTACCCCAGGGTCTTATGATGGCAGACAGCGTGGTGGGCAAGCTCAATGCAGTCCTCGCTGACGAGGACTGGCGCGAGGGCGTGACCGTTCTGGGCTGGATGTATCAGTACTACAACGCTGACGTTAAAGACGAGTTCTTCAAGTCCAAGCGTAAGGCAGCGGCGGCCGACATCGCACCTGCCACGCAGCTCTTCACCCCCGAGTGGATCGTGCGCTATATGGTCGAGAACTCGCTCGGTCGTCTGTGGATGCTCAACAACCCCGGGAGCTCACTGCGCGAGCGCATGGAGTACTACATCGAGCCTGATGAGGAGCACGAGGACTTCATTCGCATCTCGAGCCCCGAGGAGATTACGCTCTGCGACCCGGCATGCGGCTCGGGCCATATCTTGGTCTACGCGTTTGAACTGCTCTTTCATATGTACGAGGAGCGCGGCTATCGTGAACGCGAGATTCCCGAGCTCATTCTTACTAAAAACCTTGCAGGTATGGAAATCGATTCCCGCGCGGCACAGATCGCGGAGCTGGCGCTTGCCATGTGCGCCCGCGAGCACGACCGTCGCTTCTTTAGGCGTGGCGTTCGCGCCGACGTTACCGTGCTCTCGAGCATCCCGCTAGGGGAGGACGAGCTGCCGGGTAACAAGAAGCTCGCCGAGGAGCTGAGTCATTTGGGCGAGATCGGTTCGCTGCTCAATCCCTCAGAGGACGAGATCGACGAGCTCAAGGCTGCCGCCGCGAGTTGTTCCGATGACCTTTTTGCCGCTACGGCCAAAACTAAGCTCGAAAGCGCTGCCGCCATCTGCGAGAAGCTGTCCCGTCGTTTTACCTGCACCGTTGCGAATCCTCCGTATATGGGCAGCAGCAGCTTTAATCCATTCATGAGCAAGTGGATCAAGAAGAACTACCCCGACGTGAAGAGCGACCTGTTCTCCAGTTTTGTCGTTCGCATGTTCAAATTTGCTAAAGATCATGGCGAGTGCGGCGTAATGTCGCCTTTCGTCTGGATGTTTATCGGAAGTTACGAGAAGCTCCGCAACGAGATTATCAACGACAGAACGCTGACTTCTCTCATCCAGCTTGAGTACTCGGGCTTTGCTGGCGCTACTGTGCCCATCTGTTCCTATACGTTCCACAACTCATTCATTAAGGGCTACAAGGGCGGCTATGTTCGCCTTTCTGACTTCGTTGGAGCTGCTGCCCAGGCCCCCAAGGCCCTCGAGGCAATCCAAAACCCCGACTGCGGCTGGTTCTACCGCCGCGATGCCGAGGCCTTCAGGCAGATCCCCGGCACCCCCATAGCCTACTGGCTTGGGAAAGGGGCAAACGGCTCCTTCGAGGTTGGGCGGCCTTTGGCAAAAATTGCGAAAACACGTAAAGGGATGTTTACGGGAAATAACGACTTGTTTCTTCGACAGTGGTACGAAGTCTCTGCTTCACTGATTGACATTGATTATAAGTTCTACTCCAAAGGCGGTCCCTATCGTCGTTGGTATGGTAACCGTGATTATGTCGTGCGTTGGAAGGACGATGGCAAGGAGATCAAAGCGTTTCCAGGTTCAGGTAATATTAACGAGTCTGATTACTTCAGATCATGTCTGTGCTGGTCGCTAATTACCTCGGGTGACATTAGTTTCAGGGCTTTAAATACAGATGAGTATGTCATGGGCGATGCCGGCCCAGCTTGTTATCCCAATCCAGAGATGTATTGGTATCTCCTCGGCCTGTTAAATTCGTCTGCAATTCAGCTACTTTCTAAAGCGATAAATCCGACATTGAACTGGAGCGCTGGAGTCGTTGGCTCTTTTCCAGTTGTATCATCGCGGGAATCGTCTGATGGCGTTAAATCCCTTGTTGTCAAGCAAGTCGTTGAGTCTGAAGCGGATTGGGATTCGTTTGAAACCTCTTGGGATTTCAAACGCAACCCATTGGTGTAGGCGATATTTATGGCTTGTAAATGGTCGTTTGCGCGTAAGGTCAATCTATCGGGCGATCTTAATCTTCAGAAGCTTGTTCAGTTTTACGTATGGGAGACGCCTGTTCCTGGCACGTCAGAAAAGGGCACTTCCTTTAGAGAGCTCGGCTGGTCTAAGGGTGGCTACAATACACTGCATTCCTTGATGCGAGGATTATCGGGTTTTCCGAATTGCAAATGGATAGGGGCTCCTGCGAAAGATATCGAGGCTACGCTTGACGAGCTTAATAGATTGGACTCGTTTGACGGTTCTTTCGAGTTTGCCGTTCACACTATTAAAAGTGGACTCAACAAAACAGAGGCTCTTTTTTATTTTATTCGAAATTCATTTGCTCACGGTGGATTTAAGACTTCGAAATATAAAGGTGAGCTTTATTACGTTTTTGAGAATAAACAGGGAAGCCAAATTAAAGGTCGAGCGGTAATAAAGGAATCCACTTTATTGCAATGGATAATGGTTATTAAGGATGGACCAAAAGTTAGCAGTAGATAGGCGTCACCCTTTAGCCCGGTTTTGTTCCTGCTCATTTGAACAATCAGTGCCTTTACCTGTTATCTCATCTGTTTTAAATGAAGTTTACTTGAGCTGAATCACGCTCGATTGGATTGGATGTAAACATGCCAACACTGCTCGCCGATAAATACGAGGCCCGCAAGGCCGAGGTCAATGCTCGCTTTGAGCAGCTTCGCGCTAACGAGGAAGAGCTCAACCGAATCTTTGCCAAGATCTACAACATGGAGGGAGAGGTGCCCATCGAGGTCGAGGATAAGTACGTTTCGGTGGCGCGCATTTTCGACACTGCCGATGAGATTCCCGAGAGCTATAAGGGCAATAAATACGTGCGCACCAAGCGTGACGAGATCACCTCGCTCATAAGCTATGCCGTGGGCTGCATGTTTGGCCGCTATTCGCTGGATGTGGACGGGCTGGTCCTGGCCGATCAGGGTGCCACGGTCGACGACTATCTGGCCAAGGTGCCCGATCCCGCGCACGTGACCTTTATGCCCGATGCCGACAACGTGCTGCCCATTACCGATGACGAGTACTTTGACGACGACATCGTGCGCTACTTTATCGACTTTGTGCGCACCGTGTACGGCGAGGAGACGCTTGAGCAGAACCTGGCCTTTATTGCCGAGGCGCTCGGCGGCAAGGGCACTTCGCGCGAGGTAATCCGCGCCTACTTTTTGAAGGACTTCTTTAAGGACCACTGCCAGACCTATAAGAAGCGCCCTATCTACTGGCTGTTCGACAGTGGCAAAAAGAACGGCTTCAAGTGCCTTGTTTACATGCATCGATATCAGCCCGACCTGTTGGCTCGCATCCGCACCGACTATGTGCATGAGCAGCAGGAGCGCTATCGTGCCCAGATCGGCTATGCCAACGATGCTCTTGCCAGTGCCGAGCGCGGCGAGCGCGTGCGTTTGGATAAGCGCGTCAAAAAGCTCAATGACCAGCTTAAAGAGACCATTGCCTACGAAGAGAAGCTGCACCACTTGGCAGACCAGATGATCAAGATTGACCTGGATGACGGCGTCAAGGTCAACTACGCCAAGTTTCAGGATGTGCTGGCAAAGATTAAGTAACTGCAATTACGGTAAGGATATTCATGCCCAAGATCGATGTAGAAGAACAGCTCAAGCTGCGTTTTTTGCAGCCGTTGTCCGCATGTATGCTGCGCCGTGTGGTGATTTGGCACGATGCGGACGGCGAGTTTGCCCATGAGTTTGAGAGATTGGCTGCCGAGGGTTTCGACGGCGCGGGGGCCGATGATGGCGTTATGCCCGCCCACGGTGACTTTGAGCGTCCGGTGCGGTTTGTTGAGGCCTGCGAGGGCCGCATGTTTGCCGTTAAGAAGCTTATCAACCGCGATGACCTTGCGAACGATATCTTGTTGTATCGCCGTTGTCCGCGCGGCAGGCTTGAGGGTGATTGGCTTGCCGATGTTGAGCTGTATGCCGATCAGTTCCAGGCTGACTATCTTTCACTTTTGGCCGATCAGCTGGGTATCGAGAATATTGACGCCGTGCGCGAGAGTCTGCGCGAGCACAAGACGTTCTTTGATGTCAAGACCCGCTGCGCTAAGTTTGCCGCGTGTGTTCCGCATGCCTCGGGCGCATCCGATATCGAACTCGGCATCCTTACGGTGATTTTTGGCGGTAAAGAGCCTGGCGACGCGCGGCCTGCGTTTGTGCTGCGCGGTTGCATGACCACGCTGCTGCATGAGGGCCCCGATGCACTGGCCGAGTTGGCGGACAATTACTGCGTGCGCGATGTCCTTTCTGCCTTCATTTTGCGTTGCTATGGGTTTGAGGGGCCGCTGTATGAGCGTGATTCGCTGCTTGCGCTGGCATCCCATGTGCTCATCACGGCGGCATCCACCGCGCTTCCCGAGGGGGCGCTCAAGGGACTCGAAAGCTATGTGGTTCCCGCATACGGCCCCTATTGCCTTGAGGCGGTGCGTGCGTGGGACCAGACTGCCGATGCTCAGGCGTCGAGCGAGGATTTATTTGAGATTTGCCGTTTGGTGGAGGATGCCCGCGGGCTCTTTACACGGTTTGAGGCCCTGTCGATCGATGTGCTGACCTCGCTTGATGTGTTCCCGTGCGTCAATGAGGCCGTGCTCTCGCAGCTGTTCTGCTCGTTTGCTCGGGGCGCGGACCGTGTTGCAGATGCGCGCGCCTTTGCGGCGCGTCGCTGCGACCTAAGCTGGTACCGCCGTGTCGAGAGCTACTTTGACCTGCTTGTCGCTGTGGCCGATATGTGCGCGTTTAGGCAGGCGCACGCGGGCGGGTTCCATCTGGCGCAGCCCCAGCAGGTGTGGGATGCCTACGCGTCCGATTGGTATGCCATGGACGCTGCCTATCGCCATATGTGCGCCGCGTATTTGCGGGCACGCTCCATCGAGTGCGATGTGCTCGAGGAGCCTGCCCGAGCCGTAGTGGACTGGGCGGAGAATCTCTACAGTAACTGGTTCTTGGCCGATGCCAATGCATGCTGGGCATCCGCTGCGCAAGGGGAGTGGGCCGATTGCGGCTATATCGAGGGCCCCGAACGACAGGATGAGTTCTACTGGCACGTGCTGCCCACCTTTGTGGGTTCTGCCAAAACGACGGTCGTTATCGTGAGCGATGCGCTGCGCTATGAGGTGGCCCGCGACGTCGCGGCGCTGCTCGAGCGCGAGCGCGGCGGCAACGTCAAGGTTTCTAGCATGCAGGCGGTCTTTCCCTCCATTACCGAGGTGGGCATGCCCGCGCTGCTGCCACACCAAGCGCTTAAGCTTGCGGAGGATGGCTCGTTTGTGCTGGCTGACGGCATGCCCACTGCGACGACTCCGCAGCGCGAGGCCGTGCTTACCCACGTTGAGTCTACGAGCCGCGCTTTGCGCTCAAGCGCATACCTCAACATGGCGGGAACCGAGCGCAAGGCGTTGCTCAAAGACTCCAAGCTCGTTTATCTCTACCACAACAAGATCGATGCCACGGGCGAGAAGGCCGCTACGCAGGATGATGTTTTCGATGCCTGCGCGGACACCGTGGAGGAACTTGCCACGTTGGCGCGTCGTGTGTGCACCGACGCCCCGGGCGCGCGTGTTGTTATAACGGCGGATCACGGCTTTATCTACACGCGTCGGGAACTCAACGAGTGCCAGATGCTCGGCAAGCCAGACCTTCCCTTCCTTGACGCTCCCGTCATGCACGGCAAGCGTCATCTGGTGGTGCCCAACGAGGCCGTGGCCAAGCTTTCGGACGAGGCACGCAGGGTGTTTGTTAATGTTGACATGGGGCGTTTGGGTGCCGGCTTTGAGGGATTTGCCCCGCGCGAGAACGTGCACTTTAAGCGTCCCGGCGGGACTAACAACTACGTCCACGGCGGCATGAGCCTGCAGGAGCTTTGCGTGCCCGTTATCGGATTTTGGCGTGCGCGCTCGGGTTCCAAGGACTTTGTCGATACGCGCGCGGCGACGCTGCGCGTACTAAGTGAGGGACGTCGAGTGACCAACTCGCTCTTCTCGGTCAACTTGATCCAGGAAGAACCCGCCCAAGGCAAGGTACTGCCGTGCGAGTACGAGCTGGTGTTTACCGATGCAAGCGGCAACGAGGTGAGCGATACGGTTAAGGCGCATGCCAACAAGACTTCTGTTAACTCGCAGGAGCGCGTTGTGCATGCCAAGTTTGCGTTGCGTGCGGCGGATGGATTCTCGGCCAAGGGTCCGTACTATCTGGTCTGCCGTGAGCGCGAGACGGGCAAGATCGTTTGGCGCGAGACGTACACCATCGCTGTTTCGTTTGCCCCTGTTGCTGACTTTGGTTTTTAGGAGTGTGCCCTATGTTTGATAGCCATGACGACGATCTGTGGGAAGTTCCCTCGATTGATGTGAGTGCGCCGGCGGAGGCTGTGCCTGCGGTGGAGACTGTGCCTGCGGTGGAGACTGTGCCCGCGGTGGAGAATGTGCCTGCGGTGGAGCCGGCGGAGACCGCTGCGCCCGCCGATGCCGTGGCGCCCGCCGAGGACGAGCCCTCGACCGATGACTATGCCCAGGCCGTGGCCGAGGCTCCCGAGGACGACGGCTACGACATGGATGGACTGGACGGCAAGCTGCTCGAGCACTTTGGCGGCAAGATCGTGCGTAAGGACCTGACGGCCCTTATGAAGCGCGGCGCCAACGTGCCTACCTTTGTGCTGGAGTACTTGCTGGGCATGTACTGCTCAACAGACGACGAGGATGCCGTGGCGGAGGGCCTGGAGCGCATCCGCAAGATTCTCACCGATAACTATGTGCGCCCCGACGAGTCCGAGCGCATCAAGTCCAAGATTCGCGAGCTGGGGCGCTTTACCATCATCGATAAGGTGACGGCCAAGCTCGACGAGTACAAAGACATCTACGTGGCGTCGTTTGCCAATCTGACCATTGAGCCGTTTGTGATGCCGGCCGAGTACGTGCGCGACTACTCCAAGATTCTGCAGGGCGGCATTTGGTGCATCATGAGCATCGAGTATCGTCATCCCATGGAAGAGGAAGACGAGTTTGGCATGGAGGTCTTTGGCGACGATGCGCCGCGCCGTTCCAAGGCCAAGCGCAAAAAGCGCGGACCCGAGGACTCTCCGTTTAGCGTGGCGTCGCTCACGCCCATCCAGATGCCCAACCTGGACCTGGAGGCCATGATCGACGAGCGCCAGTATTTCTCGCGCGACGAGTGGCTCAACATGCTGCTGCGCTCTGCCGGCTATGAGCCCAGCGAGCTTTCGGAGAAGGAGCGCTTGCACTTTATCGAGCGCATGGTGCCGCTGATCGAGCGCAATTACAATCTGTGCGAGTTGGGTCCCCGTGGCACCGGCAAGAGCCATATCTACAAAGAGGTCTCGCCCTATGCCATCTTGCTTTCGGGCGGCCAGACCACCACGGCCAACCTGTTCGGCCGTATGAACTCCATGCGCGCCGATCGCGTGGGCCTGGTGGGCCATTGGGATTGCGTGACGTTCGACGAGGTCGCCGGCATGCGCTTTAAGGACACCAACGCCGTGCAGATCATGAAGGACTATATGGCGAGTGGCAGCTACGCGCGCGGCCGCGACCAGATTAACGCCGATGCCTCCATGGTCTTTGAGGGCAACATCAACGACACCGTGCAAAACGTCCTTAAGACCACGCACCTGTTTGATCCGTTCCCGCCGGAGTTTAACAACGATTCGGCCTTCTTCGACCGTATCCACTATTACCTGCCGGGCTGGGAGATTCCCAAGATGCGTTCGAGCCTGCTGACCAGGCATTACGGCTTAATCACCGACTGCCTGTCGGAGTTTTGCAAGGAGATGCGCCGCAAAGACTTTACGCATCATATCGACCGTTACTTCCGCTTTAACAGCGACTTTAACAAGCGCGATGAGATCGCCGTGCGCAAGACCTTTAGCGGCTTGGCTAAGCTGCTGTTCCCCGACGAGGCTATGGACAAGGACGACGTTCGCTGGCTGCTGGACTACGCCATCGAGGGCCGTCGCCGCGTAAAGGAGCAGCTCAAGATTATGGCGGGCGTCGAGTTTATCGATGTTAACCTTGGCTATATGGATGCCGATAATCCGCAGGACGTGCACGTGGTGCGCGTGCCCGAGCAGACCGAGGATACGCTGATTCCCGACGGGCCGCTGCTGTCCGGTCACGTGTTTGGCGTGGGTAGGTCGCAGGGCGGCGAGGTTGCCGTGTACAAGCTGGAGAACAAGGCCGTTGCCGGCGAGTGCAAGTTTAAGCACGAGGGCGTGGCCTTTAACAAGCCGGTGCGCGATACGCTGGAGGCCGCGTTCGACAACTTCGTGAACCTGGCGAACCGCGTGGCGCCGGGCATGCACATTGGCTCCAAGGACTACCTGCTGTTCTATAACGATCTGCAGAGCAAGGGACTGTCCGAAGAAGTTTCGCTTGCCGAGTTTGTGGGCCTATGCTCCGCGGCGTGCAACCGCCCGGTGATGTCTGCGCTGGCGGTCCCGGGCATCTTGCGCATGTCGGGCTCTATGGACGAGATCCGCGGGCTCGAGGACATTATGCGCGTGGCCAAAAACGCCGGTGCCAAGCGTGTGATTTTGCCGCTGAGCGCCATCGCGGGCCTGCAGAGCGTTTCGTCCGAGATCATTTCGGGCTTGAGCCCGGTGTTCTACATGGATGGCGATCCGGTCGACGCCGCGAAGAAGGCTCTGGATTTGTAGGGGTGCGGGCGAGCGGGGCGTCCGGTGCTCGTGCGTTCCGCGAACATGTTGGTGCGTAGTGCGTGAGGAGGCCTGCCATGGCGGACGAGCGTTCTGTTGGTGAGCTGCTCGACGAGCTGTTTGGCTTTGAATCGGTGGCCAAACGCCAGGCGACGCTTGAGCAGTACGATCGCGGGGAGTTGGTGCGCAAGGCGCGCTCCCGCGAACTGCTGGGTGTGCTTAGGGATGTCGAGGCTGCCGAGCACGCTGCGCGCGAATCTGCCGTGCGGGCTGTTGATACGTACGTGCGCCGTGTTGAGGGCGCGGCCCTTGCGCGCGCTCGCAAGCAGGCGGGTGTTGTGGGCTCGCTGCAGATGGAGCGCCGCTATGCTGCCTTTTTGCGCATGGAGGACAAGGCCGAGCTGCTGACGCGCCTGGAGCAGACGCTTGCGTTTATCGAGGTAAAGCTGCGTGCGAATACGGCGGACAGGGTGCGCGCAGCGTACGATGCTGCCGGCGCTTTAGTGCTGCAGGACGTGGCGCGTCTGGGTGACGTGCGCGTTGTGGATGCTGTGCCCCTGGATGCCGACCTGCTGTGCACGCAGCTGGAGCAACTTCGTTGTGCCGCCGACGCAACGGACCTTGCGGGTATGATCACGGCGACGTTTGAGTCCGAGCTGAGTGCGACTGGGCCGCAGCACGCTGATGGGTTTACGGGTGATTTGGCTGGCGATGTTGCTGGTGACGTGGCGCTGGAGCGTGAACTTACGAACGTGCGCGGTGCTGCGCAGCGAGCGCGCTTAGCGGCGCAGGCGTATCGGGCCGAGCGCGCCGTCCGCGTTGTGGGGAGCACGGTGGAGCCAGTATCGTTGCCCGAGCCTGTGTGCGTTGCGTGCGAGACGACGTGCGATGCCGGGGAGCTTTCCGAGTTGCTCGTTCAGGTTAAGAAGTCGTTTGAGACCTACCGTCGTGTTGTTGCCGACGGCGGGTTGTTCTGTGCGTTTGGCTCTGGCTCGCCGCATGGGATTTGCCGGGGCTCGAGCTATTTAGACTACGATTCTCGGCTTGACGAAGACGTGCTGGTGGGCGAGTACGATGGCGCTACCAGGCATGATGTTCGCCGAGAGGTTGCGATTCCCGAGCTTGTGGATGAGGCTTCGGCCGATGGTGGCGACTCGCTCGAGGTTGCTGTGGCGCGCATACGTAAGTTTAACGGACGCCGCTACGATGGTGTGCTGGACGAGGATTCTGCGCGCCATGTGAATGCGTTTTGGTATGGGCTCAAAAAGCTCAGTCAGTATTGTGAGGCTGCCGTGCGCGTGGATGAGCGTGCTTGGGATTGCTTTATCGATAAGGTGCAGTTCGCCTACGATGAGCCCGTGGGGCGCCTGGCCACGCAGATGGACGACAAGCAGGTTGCGGCTTTTGTTGCTGCCGTGGAAGTGCTTGGCGCTGACGAGTAAGGGCCTGGTTTGGCGGGAGGTTTCACCATGAAGATCGAAGTTGATGTAGATCAGCTGCGCGAGAGCCTGCTCGACCGCGCGGGGAGTGCAGCAGGCGTGGGCTTTCCGGCCGCCATGCTCGACGTAGTGGATATCGAGGATGAGTCGCCCCAAGAGCTCCTGACCCGTGCCGAACGCGAAGGCCTCGACCTCCGCGACTTTGCCGTCGACGATGACGCTGAATGATGGCCATCTTTGTTATTGACGAACATATGTTTGTATTTTATACTCATGCTTGAACATACGTCCAACTTCATGGTATAAACTAGGTGGTCATCTCTTAAGAGAGGGCTTCCAAGTGCCGGGGACGTTTTCCCCGGCTTTTTTATTAAGGATTGCCCATGCGAGAGCTGAGTATCTTTATTGATGAATCTGGAAGCGATGATCTTCGTGAAAGATACTATCTTGTGGCCTTTGTTTTTCATGAACAAGATATTCCCATCGCTGAGGGAATAGAGAAATATGAAAGGGCGGTAGCCGAAAGCGGATTGCCGCTTCTTCCGTTCCATGCTTCTCCTCTCATGAATGGAAAAGATCAGTTCAAGGACTTGGGCATCAGCGAGAGAAAAAGGCTGTTCTCACTATTTCGAGTTATGTTTCGACATTTGCCCATCTCGTACAAGGTGTTTGTATTCAAGACGCATCGGTACCGAACTCTTAAACAGATTGCTGATGCGATGCGGCGTGAAATCATCGATTTCATATTCGACAATTTGAGTTGGTTTCAGCAGTTTGATGCTGTAAAGATTTACTACGACGGAGGACAGGGTTCGGTTTCGAGTGCGCTTCACAAGGCAATCGATTACGCTTTGGCTAAAAATGCAGTTATCTATAAGCCGACAACTTCATCGGATTACTATTTGGCTCAGGCCGCGGACTATGTCTGTACCATTGAGTTCACGAGTCTGAAATATCAGGCAAATAAGCAGACTAATACTGACCAGAAGTTTTTTGGTGGTAGTACTGCGTTTAAAAAAGGCTTACTAAAAGAAGTTAGAAAGAAGGCCGTCCCAAATTAGCTGCCCTGTGGCCGCTACGACGCCAGCGTGGCGATGACGGCTTCGTCGCCGGCGTATATGAGGGTGTTGCCATCGGGGATGATCGTCTGGCCTTCGCGCTTGAGCATCACCACAATAAACGGATGCTTGCCTTGCGGCACATCGCGCAGGCGCTGGCCGGCCAGGCGACCGTGGGGGGTCACGGTGACCTCGCGCAGCGTAACCTCGGCACGCTCTTCAAACGTCGGGGCGGCCATAACCAGAAGGTCGCCTTCCTCGATCACGGTATCGCCGTTGGGCAGCACGGGGTGCGCGCCGTCGCGCAGCACCAGAACCACAAGCATGTCCGTCGCACTGCCAATGTCGGCGAGCGAACGTCCGGCAAACGGATGTCCAGCTCCCATCTTGAGCCTGACGAACGACATGCCGTCCTCGTCGCGGTAATCGTTAAAGGTGCGGCGCACGTCGCCTTCCGCGTCGATCATATCGAGTTTCTTCGCCACTGCTGGCAGCAGCGAGCCCTGCACCACAATGCTTGACACGGCAATCACAAACACCAGGTCAAACAGGTCGTGACCACCGGGAACACCGGTTACCACGGCAAAGAGACTAAATACGACCGAAGCCGCGCCGCGCAGACCCGCCCAGCTTACGAGCGCAACCTGGCGAGGGTTGGTCTTAAAGGGCACCAGCAGCAGGCCCACGGCGATGGGGCGGCTCACGAAGAGCATAAACGCCATGAGCGCCAGGCCGGGTAGCAGCATTTGCGGCAGGCGCGCGGGCGTGACGAGTAGGCCCAGCAAAAAGAAGATGGTCATCTCGGCCATCTCGGTGAGGGTGTCAAAGAAGTGCGCCAGCTCGACCTTGCCGGTGATGTCGCTCGCGCCCAGCACAATGCCGGCCAGGTACACGGCCAAAAAGCCGTTGCCGCCCAGGTAGCTCGGCAGCGCGTAGGCGACGATTGCCACGGCGAACAAAAAGATGGTCTGCGCGCCCTCGGCTGTTGCGCGTGCGCGTTCAATCAGGTGGCCCGCCGCCCAGCCGATGGCAAGGCCCAGGCCCACGCCCAGGATAATCTGCTTGGCCAGCAGTGTGGGAATGTTGATGTCGCCGCCGGCTGCGAGTGTGGCGAGCACGGCGGTGAGCATGTAGGCGACGGGGTCGTTGGAGCCCGATTCGACCTCGAGCAGCGAGTCGGTGCCGCCCCTCAGCGAAAGGCTGTGCTCGCGCAGAACGCTAAAGACGCTGGCCGCGTCGGTGGACGCCACAACCGATCCCAGCAGCAGGCCGCCGATCCAGTCGAAGCCCAGTACAAAGTGCGCGAACACGCCGGTAATGCCGGCAGTGATGACGACGCCGAGCGTGCTCAGCAGCACCGCAGGCGCGGCGACGGGCTTGGCACGGTCGATGTTGGTGTTAAAACCGCCGTAGAACATGATGAACAGCAGCGCCGTGCTGCAGACGGTTTCGGTGAGCGCGTAGTCGCTAAAGTCGATGTGAGCCGGGCCGTTGACGCCCAACAGCATGCCGAGCGCGATAAAGATGAGCAGGGTGGGGAAGGGGAGTTTTTTGCCGACGGGCTTGATGGTCAGGCACAGAATAATAACGAGGCCGATAAAGAGAAGGATCTGGTTCATGGATGGTGTCCGCTCCTGGGTGGTTGGCGTGGCACGGTCAGTTGTCTGCGGTTATTTGTACCCAAAGATGGTGGGTTTATGGGGTTGGATTGCGGGCGTGCGCGATATCGTCATAGACGGCTGCCGTCTTTGCCTCTGCTTGGAAACCCTTTCCAGCTTTATTGCAACGGAGTACAATGGGTAACGTTTAAGTTCAACTTGAAGTTTTAGTTGCGGCGCCGGGCTTCGGCCGCAATGCAAGGAGAGGCGTACCATGGCGATCTATGTGACATCTGATGCTCACGGGCACGTGCGTGCGCTTGACGAGGCCCTGTCTAAGATCTCGTTGACGTCCGACGACACGCTGTACGTGCTGGGCGACATGATCGATCGCGGGCCCGATCCGGTCGGCGTTATTAAGCTCGTGCGCTCGCTGCCCAACGCCCGCGTGCTCAAGGGTAATCACGAGCAGATCATGCTCGATGCCATCATTGGCCAGGATCCGCTCGATGCCGAGACCTGGGATATCAACGGTGGCTGGACGACGCGCGAGCAGCTCAACGACATGGAATTTGAGGCATACGAGGAGCTCGTGCGATGGATGGCCGCGCTGCCGCTCTACGCGGTGGCCGAGACCGAGGAGCGCCCGTATCTGCTGGTACATGCTGGAATCGAGATGAAGGCGGCGCGCGCGTTTTTGCTTGAGCATGGCGTCGATTGTGCCGATGGCGTCGGAGCGGTGGGTGCCGATCGCGAGCTGCTGCAGCAGATGCTCGCGGTGCAGTCGTCCGATGACCTGCTGTGGATTCGTCACGGCTATTGGGATGCGCCGACGGGACTGCTTTCTGCCGAGGGCGAGGGCCCGGTCGTGGTGAGCGGCCACACGCCCACGGTGTCGCTTGGGCGCTATTGCGTGGTGGATGGCCTGGCGGGGCTCGATGAGGAATCGGGCCGGGGGCGTTTTGTGCGCCTGGGCGGCGAGGATACCGCCGGCGTGCCCGATCGCATCGATATCGACTGCGCCGCCGCCACCGGCTCCGAGTTCGGCCGCGTCGGCATCCTGCGCCTGGATGACGGGGCCGAGTTCTATGCGAACATCAACCCGGGCGAATAATCGGTGCAAAGGGTAGCTAATTTGGGACGGGGCTTTTTGACTACTTTCGAAGAGTAGCGCCTTCTTGCTCGGTAAGCGCTAGAAATGAGGAGCGTCTGCGTCCTCGGCAGCGCGAAAATGCTCGAAAAACCGTCGCAACGGAGTCAAACGACGTCGCGACGGTTCTTTTTTGGCTGCCCGCTGGCTAAGTGAGTAGGCTTTTTTGGAAATGCCGAGCAGCCGGCAAATTTGCCTCAACAAAACCGCAGGTCATTGACTTGTGTTTTGCCGGTGTGGTCAGGGATTCGGCAAAAGTCTACTCACTTAGTTTTGCGTGATGCATATTGTCCGCAACGAGACCCCAGCCGGGGTGATTCCATCGCAAATTCCGGTGACCGGGGGCAGCTAATTAGGCGCCGTATGGGTTGCGGTCGCGTTCGATGCGTTGGCGGATGTGGGCGTACTCGATAATCAGTAGCACCAGGAGTAGGGCCATGATGGCTAGGTAGCTCACCACAGCGCCCATCAGACCCAGCAGCTTAATCAGGATCACCGGCACCACCACGCTTACGGCGAAGCAGATCAGGTAGATCTTGGTGACATCGCCGGCGTGGCGCAACACCGTGATAATGGCATAGATAAAGTCGATTGCCGCGGTGACGCCGCCGGCGACAACCATTAGCAGTGCAAGCGTGCGGTAGCGCTCAAAGTTGAGGCCGTACATAAAGCTCATGAGGGGAATGCCGGGGCCTGCCATAAATGCGGCGCACGCTCCAGTAATGACTACGATCAGTGCCATAACGGCAACAATAATCAGATCAAAGCGGCGACGCTTGCGCGGATTCGCCCAAATGCTCGACAGACGTAGGAGCTGCGGTTTATAGATAAATCCAATGCTCAACAAAATGGCCTGCGCCGGAAAAAACAGTGCATTAAAGTACAGCTGATATTTGTATGCCAGCGTGCCCTCCATCACAAACTTGGGCATGCTCTCGATAAGGTTGAACAGGAACAGCGCACCAAAGAGCGGGGCGCACTGGACAAACAGGTGGCCAGCCTCGCGCAGACTCATGCGGCGTGATTTTTCGGTTTCGAGCAGGGCGAGCGGGGCGGTGACCAGTACGAGCGAGGCAATCGCGGCGATGCCCATGGCCATGGCCGCGATGGGCATGCTGCGCGTGAGGAACAGTGCCACGCTAAAGACCGCGATGACGCCGGCGGAACGCAGCGTTTGGCTCATGCCTGCCAAATAGAGCTTGTCGGCCTGCTGCAGGCGGCCCTCGTACACGTCGGCGATGCCGTCGATCACCTTATAGAGGTAGACGCCCAGGCCGATCGTGGCCATCTGCGCATCGTAGCCGCGGGCGCTGCTGTATACCAGGCCGCATGCCAGCGCGAGCGCTCCGCAGAGCCAGCGGTTGAGCTGGTAGGAGGCGAAGGAGGTCTTTTCGTCGATGTCCGAGACCTGAAAGTTGCGCACGCCGTAGTTGCACGCGATCATGATGAGCGTGCCGGTGACAAAGGCGATGGAGAACTTGCCGGCTTCCTCGGCGCCCACAAGCTGCGTGGACACGATGGTGAGCAGGGGAAACGCCATGCCCCATACGGCGGTGCCCAGGGTATTCCAAAGGTAGTCGCGACGGGTGGCGTGATCTTCGTACTCGGCTTCTTGCGTGGAGAAGCCGCCGCCGTAGACGGCTCCGAGCAGGCGGTTCCACCAGGCATTGACCATGCGGCGGATGGGGCCGGGCTGGCGATCGCGCTCGCGGCGACGGCGTGTAGCCTGGCTGCTGTCGGGACCGCCGGCGTTACGCTGGCTTAGCTCTTGGATTCGTGCGAGCTCCTCGGCGGTGTGCGATGCGGGGAACAGGCCGTTCTCGATGCGTCCGCCCTGCCCGTGCGCCCCGCCCGATACGGTGGGGTCGGTGACGCCGTTGCGGCGGGCGATGGTGCGTCGGATGCTATCGAGGGGCGTGATGCTCAAGGCGATTCCTTTCTATTGCTGCGCTCTAGTATAGCCGCGGTGGTATCGATTCGTGTTTTTGAACAGGTTGTTCAATATATTCGGCAGGCGGCAGCAATTTGTCGGTAAGCGTGCGGTATTCTGTTGAAGTTTTATGACCCCCCGATGCCGCCCTCGCGGTACCAAGGAGCTTCTACCTATGGACGTCGCCGCATTCTTACTGGCTCTTGTGCCGATTATTTGGCTGGTCGTGATGCTGCTGTGCTTTAAATGGCCAGCTTGGAAGGCCGCTATCGGATCGTTTGTCCTTTCGTGCGTGCTTGCCTTCGCATGGTGGCACCTGCCGGCAGCGCAGATCGCGACCGCCTCGCTTGAAGGCTTTTTGATGGCTCTGTGGCCCATCGTCCTGGTGATCATCGCCGCGGTATTCACGTATAACCTGTGCGTTCGCACGGGCGCCATGGACGTGATCGGCAGCATGATCACCTCCATCAGCAGCGACCGCCGTCTGCTGGCGCTGCTCGTGGCCTGGTGCTTCGGTGGTTTTATGGAGGGCATGGCCGGTTTTGGCACTGCCGTCGCCATTCCTGCCGGCATGCTCGCGGGCCTGGGTTTTGAGGCCGTGCCCGCCGTGCTCATCTGCCTGCTGGCCAACGGCGTACCCACACCCTACGGCTCCATCGGCATCCCCACGGTGTCCGTTGCCGACTTGGTGGGTCTGGATTCCCTGCACCTGGCGACCGTTCAGCTGGTGCAGTTGGCGCCTTTCTTTGTGATGATGCCGCTGTTTATCGTACTGGTTGCTGGTCGTGTTGCCGATGACCAGGGCAACGTTGCAGGCGTTGCCGAGCGCCTACGTGGCGCGGCGGGCATCGCCGTGCTCTCCGGCGTGTCCTTTGCCGGTGCGGCTCTGGTCGTTGCTAGGTTTGTGGGTCCCGAGCTTGCCGTCGTCGTCGGTTCTATCGTTTCGCTCGGGCTGACAGCTGCGCTTGCTATGCGTGCCGAGAAGTCGGGGCATCTGGACGCACGCTTTCACATGAATATCGAGGCCGGCGAACAGCTCACCGCTAAGTCGGCGCTTTCTGCCTGGTCGTGCTTCATCCTGATTTTTGTGCTGCTGTTGGGTACCTCCAACCTGGTGCCCGTCGTGCACGCCGCGCTCGCGCCGTTTGCGAGTCACGTGCAGGTGTATTGCGGCGAGAACCCCGGCACGCTTACGTTTTCGTGGATCAACACGCCGGGTGTTTGGATTTTCCTGGCTGCGTTTGTCGGCGGTGCCATTCAGGGCGCTTCGCCGCGCTTGATGGGTGAGGTGCTGGCCGCGACCGTCAAGCAGATGATGCCGACAGTCATTACCATGCTTTCGGTGCTGGGTTGCGCCAAGGTGATGGGCTATGCGGGCATGATTTCTTCGATCAGCGCGTTTTGCATTGCGGTCGCTGGCGGCCTGTACCCGATTCTGGCTCCGTGGATCGGCGCCGTCGGTGCGTTCGTGACCGGTTCGGGCACGTCCTCAGGCATGCTGTTTGGCCCCATCCAGAGCCAGGCTGCTACAGCGCTGGGTGTGAGCGACTACTGGATGGTCGCGCTGAATGCGCTTGGCGTTGCTGCCGGTAAGATGATTTCGCCGCAGACGCTCGCGATCGGTCTTGCCGCCGTGCATGTACGCGGTAAGGACGCCGAGCTTCTGGGCGCCATCCTGCCCTACGCCGCCGGCATGCTGGTCCTCATGAGCATCATCGCCATGCTCGGTCAAGGGCTGCCGCTGTAGTTGGCACTTGGGGACGTTCCTTTTGTGCCGGCACTTTGGGAACGTTCCTAAGTGCCGGCATCTGGGGACACTCCTTGGTTGTTGCCTGTTCAAGAGTGTCCCTGATGGCTAGTCGTTTAAGAACGTCCCCAATGACTAGTCCGCTTGCGTGCGATTTTTGACCGTTGGGCGGGCGCTTCGCAGTTGCCGCAAAAACGTTTTTGCATATCGGGTACAACGGGCTTTACGTGAGTAAAGTGCGCGCCGCGTCCACGTGTCGCGTTTTTAAAGGAGGCCCCATGCCTGGTGTTACCCCTGCAGAAGTTTTGTCCAACTTTGGTATTACGCTCGTTGAAGATCCCGCCGAGAATCAACCCCGTCTGCTGGTCGATCTACCCGCCGCGGAGCTCGTCGAGCACGCTATCCGCCGCGAAGAAGGCCGCATGGCATCCAACGGCGCGCTGGTGATCGAGACGGGGGAGCGCACTGGCCGTTCCCCCAATGACCGCTTTATCGTTGACACCCCCGATGTCCACGACAAGATTGCCTGGGGCGCCGTCAACCGCCCGCTGTTCGTCGAGAGCTATGAGGCCATCAAGGCCGGCATCGTCGACTATCTCAACGAGCGCGACGTGTTCGTCACCCGCGGCATGGCAGGCGCCGACCGCAACCACACGCGTCGACTGCTCGTTGCCTGCGAGCGTGCCAGCCAGGCGCTCTTCATTAAGCAGATGCTTGCCCGTCCGCTCGCCCGCGAAATCGCGCGCACCGGCGAACCCGACTTTTGCGTGCTTGCCGCCCCTGGCTACCAGTGCGACCCCGCCATCAAAGGCCTCAACTCCAGCGCCGCCGTGGTCATCAACTTCCAGGAGCGCGTGATTTTGGTCGCGGGTACCGGCTACTCCGGCGAGATCAAAAAGTCCATCTTCAGCGTCATGAATTACCTGCTGCCCGTCGAGGACGACGTGCTGCCCATGCACTGCTCGGCCAGTATGGATCCCGTCACGCACGAGACCGCGGTGTTCTTTGGCCTGTCGGGCACCGGCAAGACCACGCTTTCGGCCAACCCCACGCGGCTGCTGATCGGCGACGACGAGCACGGTTGGTCCGACATGGGCATCTTCAACATCGAGGGTGGCTGCTACGCCAAATGCGAGGGCCTGGACGCGTTCCACGAGCCTGAGATCTTCAACGCCGTCCGCTTTGGCGCGATCTGCGAAAACGTGGTGCTCGACGAGAGCCGCAAGCCCAACTACGATGACGTCTCGGTCACGCACAACACGCGCGTGGCCTACCCTGTGGAGCACATTCCCAACGCGTGGACCAAGGGCATGGGCACCACTCCGAGCGTCGTGCTGTTTTTGACCTGCGACGCCTTTGGCGTGCTGCCGCCCATCTCGCGCCTGACGGCCGACGCCGCCATGTATCACTTTGTGACGGGCTTTACGGCCAAGATCCCCGGCACCGAGGTCGGCGTCACCGAGCCCACGCCCACGTTCTCTTCGCTGTTTGGCGAGCCGTTTATGCCGCTCGACCCCATGGTCTATGCCAAGATGCTCGGTGAGCGCATCGCCGACGGCCGCACGCGTGTGTACCTGGTCAACACCGGCTGGATTGGCGGCGGCTACGGCGTGGGCCATCGCATCGAGCTTGCCTACACGCGCGCCCTGGTGGCCCGCGCCCTCGACGGTACCATCGAGGACAGCGAATTCGTGCATGACGATATCTTTAACGTTGACATTCCCACCACGTGCCACGGCGTGCCCGACGGCATCCTGGTGCCGCGCCAGTACTGGCAGAGCACCGCGCGCTACGACGAGGCGGCGCACAACTTGGCCGTGATGTTCGAGGAGAACTTCGAGAAGAAGTACTCGCACCTGCCCGAGTCCGTGAAGGCCGCCGGTCCGCACGCTCAGGTGCACGCCGACGCCCGTCATCGCGGCCGCGGCCTGCTGGGACTCCGACACTAGCGTCGCCGCGAGTCCATATCCGCCACAAAGGGGACAGGCACCTTTGTGGCGGTTTTGCTTGGGCGAATGACTCGGGTTACAATACGCCTGACATATCGCCCCCTTCTCCGGATGGGGGCAGCGTAAGCGCTCTTGTGGCGGCACCGTAGGACTTTGAAGGTGGCCGTCGTAAGAGCGCTTTTTGTTTAGGCACCCGGGCTCGGGCGCATGCTATGAAGGGAGAGCACATGAAGAGTTTCGTTGCCGAGGATTCGTTTTGGGAGCTATTTCCGCAGGCGGCTGTCGGTGTTGTGGTCGTAAAGGGCATGAAGCCCGCGGCTCAGATTCCTCAAGAGGACGTGGATGCGATTGCGGCGTTGCTCGACCGCGCCAATATCGACGCGGAGCGTCATCTGACCAGCGATACTATCAGCGAGAACGCACCGGTCAAGGCATGGCGCGAGGCTTATCGGCTGTTCAAGACCAAAAAGGGCGCGCGTTGCTCAATTGAGAACCTGCTCAAGCGCGTGCTCAAGGGCAAACCGGTGGGCCACATTACGCCCGCGGTGGACATCTACAACACGGTGTCGCTGACCTACGCGCTGCCCGTTGGCGGCGAGGACCTGCATACGATTGAGGGGGATCTTCGCTTGAAGGTGACTGACGGCGGCGATGCGTTCCTGCCACTTGGCGAGGAAACGGATGACCCGACGCTGCCCGGCGAGCTCGCCTACATCGATGATGCGGGCGCCGTATGCCGCTGCTGGAACTGGCGCGATGGCGTTCGCACGGCGCTGTCCGACGATTCGGCCGATGCATTCCTGGCGATTGAGTGCGTGGAGCCCGAGCGGATGGGGGATTGCCAGGCTGCCGTTGATCGTCTCGCCGAGTTGCTCGAGCGCTATCTGGGAGCGACGGTTGTCGTTAAGACGCTTGTGACCCGCGACAATCCCTGCGTGGAACTGTAACGACGCCTGCGGATCATGTTCGCCGGTCAAAACCACCACAAAGGTGCCTGTCCCCTTTGTGGTGGTTTTTATGTTGATGGGTTAACAAATGGGATATTTGGGTATGGGTGTTGCCTCGTGCGGCTAAGATGTTTACCCGTTAGCATCATGTAAGCGAAAGGCGGTCGTCTCCCATGCAGCAGAACGACGAGACACGTTTCGAGGACTTTGTCGGACTGATCAGCGGGCTCTACAAGGAGATCCAGCGCATTAAGACATCCGAGGGCGCAAGGCTGGGCCTCAAGGGCTCCGACGTTATGTGCCTGTACTATCTTGAGCGCAGCAAGGACGGCCTGACTGGCGCTGACCTGGCTCGCATGGCAGGCGTGACCCGTGCCGCCGTCTCGCGCACGCTCGCGCATCTGGAGGAGGGCGGCTACGTCGAGGTCGATGATTCGGGCGACGCCGCCGTTAAGTATCGTGCTCCGGTGCGCCTGACCGCTCTGGGCGGCGAGAGCATGAGCGAGGCGGACCGCATCATTCGCGAGGTGCTCGACACCACCGGTAAGGCTATGGGTGTGGAGCAGCGCGAGCAGATGTATGCGTCGCTGCGTACGATTCTCAACACCCTGCGTGAGATCTAAGGCCGCCAAGGCATTTGCTTCCCATTAAAAACTGCATAGTCCCGTTTGAGCGCGTATGCCGTGCCGGGGCATTGCTGTCAAAATTCCCCGCGCGGGACCTGCGCAAGAAAGGATTCGTTATGTCCGTCCGCATTATTACCGATTCCGCAAGCGATATGTCGCCGGCGGAGCACCCCGCTCTGCGCGTTCTGCCGCTGTCCGTCACCTTTGGCACCGATGTGTATATGGATGGCGTCGACATCGATCACCAGCGCTTTTACGAGATGCTTGTGGAGCGCGATGAGCTGCCCAAGACCGGCCAGGTCAACCCGTACGCGTTTTCGCAGGCGATTGCCGAGGCGCGTGAGGCCGGCGATGAGGCTGTGATTATTACCGTGGGCGCTAAGCTTTCGGGCACCAATCAGAGTGCCCGCACCGCACTTGCCGAGGCGCCGGGCGGCGACATGTTCGTCGTGGACAGCAATAACGTGACCTTGGGCGAGCGCGTGCTGGTCGAGTATGCGCTGCGCCTGGTGGACGAGGGCCAGGGCGCGGCTCAGGTTGCGGCGGCTGTCGAGGCCGTGCGCGACCGCGTGGTCGTCATCGGCCTGCTCGAGACGTTGGAGTACCTGGTGCGCGGCGGTCGCCTGTCTGCTGCGGCCGGTGCCGTGGGTACGCTGCTCAACGTAAAGCCCGTGGTGGCTGCCGAGGACGGTCTGATCGTGCAGCTGGGCAAGGCGCGCGGTTCCAAGAACGGCCGTAACCTGCTCAACCAGAAGGTCGAAAAGGCGGGCGGCATCGACTTTTCCATGCCGCTGGCGCTCGGCTATACGGGCCTTTCGGATGCGGTGCTCAAGAAGTATATCGAGGACAGCGCGGCACTGTGGGCTGGCCACACCGAGGGCGAACTGCCCGTTCACACCATCGGCGCCACCATCGGCACCCATGTAGGCCCCGGCGCCGTAGCCGTAGCCTTCTTCCAGCCCGTTAACTAGCCCACCTGCCAAAACCACCACAAAGGGCGGGCACCTTTGTGGTGGTTTATGCTATTCCGGGTGGAAGGGAGCGAGCAATGGCGTCTGAGGGCTTTTTTGATCGGGTGTACGAGGTGGTCGAGCAGATTCCCGAGGGGATGGTCGCCACCTACGGTCAGGTGGCGCTGCTTGCCGGTCGTCCACGAAGTGCGCGGTACGTGGGGTATGCCCTGCATGGCAATCCGCGCCCCGGCGAGATTCCCTGTCACCGCGTGGTGTTTGCCGATGGCCGCATATGCGATGGTTTTGCTTTTGGCGGTCCCGATGCTCAACGTGAGCTTTTGCTAGGGGAGGGTGTGGCGTTTAAGGACGACATGCACGTCGACTTGGTCGCCTGTCGCTGGCCTGCAGGGCTCTAGCGGCTCTGCCGTGGTTAAAACCACCACAAAGGTGCCTGTCCCCTTTGTGGTGGTTCTAGTTTACCTGAGCTAACTTATGGAGAAGCTATGGGGGAACATATTGACGCTACAAAGTAAACCACGGTGAACTATATTGTTTTCAGCAACAGAGCAGGCAATAGGCGATGAAAAAGCCTGCCCTGTTGAGTTTGATTCGCATTCCTCCCCTCTGTGCGATTCAACGGTGTACTTCGGGAACAGGCCCGCTGGCAACTATCTGCCAGCGGGCCTGTTCCTGTTTCGGTGAGGATTCAGCCTCACCGTCTATGTTGTGCGAAGGCGCTTTGCCTAGTACACCATGCCCATGGCGTCCTGAACCTCGGCCAGGGTCTGCTCGGCAATCTCGTTGGCGCGACGGTTGCCCTCGTGCAGCACGTCCTTCACATAGTCCAGATCGTTCTCATAGCGCTGACGACGCTCGCGGATCGGCGCGAAGTACTCGTTGACGGCCTCGGTCACGTACTTCTTGAGCTGGCCGGAGCCGCCCATGCCAATCTCCTCGGCAATCTCGACCTCGGAACGGCCGGTGCAGATGGCGGCGGTTGAAAGCAGGCCGGACACGCCGGGGCGATTCTCGGGATCGAACGTGATCATGCGCTCGGAGTCGGTCTGGCTCTTCTTGATGCGCTTGGCCGTCTCCTCGGCGGTCATCGAGATGTTAATGGCGTTGCCGTAGCTCTTGCTCATCTTGCGCCCGTCCAGGCCGGGCAGCAGCGGGGTCTCGGACAGCAGCGCGTCGACCTCGGGGAACACCTTGCCGTAACGGTTGTTAAAGCGGCGGGCGATGGTGCGGGTGAGCT
>NZ_QSHS01000022.1:0-11607 GCF_003467795.1 Collinsella sp. AM36-4AA | reverse complement strand
TTCTCGGGATCGAACGTGATCATGCGCTCGGAGTCGGTCTGGCTCTTCTTGATGCGCTTGGCCGTCTCCTCGGCGGTCATCGAGATGTTAATGGCGTTGCCGTAGCTCTTGCTCATCTTGCGCCCGTCCAGGCCGGGCAGCAGCGGGGTCTCGGACAGCAGCGCGTCGACCTCGGGGAACACCTTGCCGTAACGGTTGTTAAAGCGGCGGGCGATGGTGCGGGTGAGCTCGATGTGCGGCAGCTGGTCGCGACCGACGGGCACCACATTGCCCTTGCAGAACAGGATGTCGCAGGCCTGGTGCACCGGGTAGGTGAGCAGAAGGCCGGTGAGCTCGTGGCCCGAGGCCTCCATCTCGGCCTTGACCGTGGGGTTGCGCGCCAGCTCGGCCTCGGAGACCAGCGACAGGAACGGCAGCATGAGCTGGTTTGCGGCGGGGACGGCGGGGGGCGCGTAGATCATGGGCTTGTCGGGGGCGGTGCCGCAGGCAAGGGAGTCCATGACCATGTTGTACACGTTGTCCTGGATGTGCTCGGTCGTATCGCGGTCAGTGATGACTTGGTAGTCGGCGATGAGCACGTTGGTCTTGGCGCCCATGTTCTGCAGCTCAACACGGCCCTTGAGGGTGCCGAAGTAGTGACCCAGGTGCAGACGGCCGGTGGGGCGGTCGCCGGTGAGCATGGTGAACTTCTCGGGCGTTTTGGCCAGGCCCTCGCGAATGGCGTTGCTCTTTTGCAGCGCGACTTCGTAGCTGTTCTCGTTTGGCATGATTGCTCCTAACGTATGTTCATGGGTCAAGATGATAACGCGTTTATTGGAGGGTCGGGGCGTAAGTACGCGAGGGGCGGGAGAGCGGCGGCATGTGCGATGGGCGCGGCGTGGCTGCGCGTTTGGCCGGCGGCGCCTGGGCGCATCCTCGGCAGCTTACCCTAGCGCCTGTGGTGGCGCTCCTCCCTGCGTTCTTCTGCCGCCTGCTCCTCCTGCTTAAAGGCGGGATCGTCGGGGGTGACGAGCTCGTCCTCGTGCGTGCGCTTGTTGTAATGGTGGCGCAGCACGGGCTCAAACAGGTGCAGGTGCTTGGCAAAGGCCGCCGAGCCAATGGCGAGTACGGTAAAGATGAGCACGCGCATGGGCACCTCGACCTGGTTAATCGCGGCGGCGCCGGCCGAAAGCATGATGCACCAGGCGTAGATGAGCAGCACTGCCTGCTTTTGGTTGTAGCCCTCTTGGATCAGGCGGTGGTGGATGTGGCCCTTGTCGGCCTGCCCGATGCTAATGTGGGCGCGCTTGCGGCGCACGATGGCGCTAAACGTGTCGATGATGGGCACGCCGGCAACGATGAGCGGGATGATAAGCGAGGTGAGCGCGGCGGTGCGGCTCACGTTGAGCAGCGAGATGGAGCCCAGTGCAAAGCCCAGAAGCAACGACCCCGAGTCGCCCAAGAAGATGCTTGCGGGGTTGAAGTTGTAGCGCAAAAAGGCCAGGCAAGCGCCAAAGAGCGCAATGGAGAGCGCGGCGGCGTCGATGCGGCCCGAGAGAACGGCCATCGAAAACATGGTGAACGACGCGATGCCGCAGATGCCCGTGGCCAAGCCGTCGAGGCCGTCGATGAGGTTAATGATGTTGGTGAATGCCACCAGATAGATCACGGTGATGGGGTAGGCGAGCCATCCGAGCATGATTTCGCCGGGGGCAAACGGGTTGACGATGACGCCGATCCGCAGGCCGCCGATACAGGCGATAAGCGCGGCGAGGACCTGTCCGGCTAGCTTTTGCTTGGGCTTGAGCTGGAAGACGTCGTCGATAGCGCCGGTCGCAAAGATGACGGTAAAGGAGAGCGCCAGCATGGGATAGCTAATGTGAAGGCGCGGGTGCGGCACCAGGACGGGCGGCCAGCCTAGGTGCCAGGTGCCTAGGATTTGCACAATACAGGCAACGACCAGGCCCAAAAACACCGCCGTTCCGCCCAAACGCGGGATGGGCTTGGTGTTGATGCGGCGCTTAGAAGGATAGTCGACGGCGTCGAGCTTAATTGCCAAGCGCTTGACCAGGGGCACCGTGAGGAAGGTCGTGATAAAGGCCGCCGCTGCCACGCATAGATACGGTATGTAGCTCGGGGATGAAGCCATGAATCTAAAAACCGCCAAGCGTCGAAGGAAAAGGTCAAAGGTTGCTAAGCGCAAAGGGCATAGCCGAACCATGATACTCGACCAAGGGGGGTGCATGGAATTGCACGCAGCGATAATCACGCGCTTACCAGATATTGGGATGTTGTCGATGGATTGTCGGGATACCGGCGGGGATCCATATGGGCTGTAATGGTGGTTTTCGGCAAATAAAAACCACCCCCCACGTTACGAAAATGAACCCACCTAAAACAGGTGGGTGCCCTCATCGACTGTTCCAGCGTCCTTAACAACGAAGGATACCTGTACTAGGTACGACTGTGTGGGCTCCCTAAATAAACGCGACGGTTCACCCAGTTGCTCCGCGGGGGGCGGAATACCTACATCATAAAGCGGCACTTTATCGATTCCAGTCTTGACATTACAAAAATCGTGTCGGACGATTACGGCGCCTTGGGCTCGAGCCGTCTGTGCGGTTGGTCCCTTAACGTTTGAGCTGCTGAATCGTTGTTTTGGAGCATGTTTTTATGCCGACGCCGTTGACCGAACTTTTTTCGCCCGCCTGCCATTTGTGTCCGCGCCGTTGCGGTGCGGTGCGCGACGAGGGTGCGCACGGCGTATGCGGTGCCGATGACACGCTCAAGGTGGCCCGCGCGGCGCTCCATATGTGGGAGGAGCCGCCTATCTCGGGCGAGGCCGGTTCGGGCACGATCTTCTTTAGCGGCTGCTCGCTCAAATGTATCTATTGCCAGAACCACGAGATCTCGACGGGCAATTTCGGGCTTGAGATTTCGCCCGAGCGCCTGGTCGAGATTATGCTGGAGCTGCAGGACCAAGGTGCCAATAACATCAATCTGGTGACGGCGACGCATTATGCTCACCTGCTGCCGGCCGCGATTGCCGCAGCTCGGGAGCGCGGACTGGTCATTCCAATCGTCTACAACACGAGCGGTTATGAGCGTGCGAGTGCCGTGGCGGCGCTCGGCGATTTGGTCGACGTGTGGCTTACCGACTTTAAGTATGCCAATGCGGCGCTTGCGCAGTCACTCTCTCATATTAAGGACTACCCGCGCGTGGCTGTGTCGGGTCTGGCCCAGATGGCGCGCGAAATTGAGCGCCGCGGGGGAGAGCTGGTAGACGGGGACGGGCTCATGAAGCGCGGCATAATCGTGCGTCATCTGGTGCTGCCGGGGCATGCGGACGATTCGTGCCGCGTGTTGGACCTGGTGTGGCAGACGGTGGGCGACGTGCCGATCTCGGTCATGAACCAGTACACGCCCAATGCCCTCATGCGCGAACAAGGCGGCGACCTGGCGCGCGCCGTGACGCGCGAGGAGTACGAGCAGGTGCTCGACCATGCCGACGACCTGGGCTTTACGACGATGTTTTGGCAAGAAGGCGGAGCGGTAGACGAGAGCTTCACCCCGGCGTTCGACACCACCGGCGTCCTCACCAGCGCAAAGTAGTGCGCTCGCCGATGTTTTTTCTGGGACGGGGATTAAAAAATCATCGAGAGGATCGCCTGCTCGAAAAGTTGTCAAAATAGCCGCGTCCCAAAAAGACTGGGTATTGGGCGTTGACAGTTGGCGAGCCGTAGGTAAAATATCAACTTGTCTTGGGGACGTAGCTCAGTTGGGAGAGCGCTGCCGTCGCATGGCAGAGGCCGAGGGTTCGACTCCCTTCGTCTCCACCCTTGGATTTGATAAGCCGCTGACATTGTGTCGGCGGCTTTTTTTAAAAGAAAGGGCTGTACCATGGCCAAGCTTGAGTCCCAACCACTGTCTGCCGAGGAACGCGCCGAGTTGGAAGAGCTCCGCGCCGAGAAAGCTCGTCGCGAGGCCCAGGAAGAGGCACGCCGCGAGCGTGAGGAGCTGGCCGCCCTGCGTGCCGAGCGTGCGAAGGCCGAGGAGGCCGCCGCGAACGTCGCCCCCGCGCCCAAGCCCGCCGCCGCGAAGCCCGCGCCCACCGCACCTAAACCTCAGCCTAAAAAGGTCGCTCGTTCCAAGTCCGTCGAGCCCAAGCCGAGCCGTGACGAGATGACCTTTGCCCAGCGCATGGTTACCTCCAAGGAGCCTACGGGCGAGAACGAGATCCCTGGCATGGCGCCGGCTCAAAAAATCATCATTGTTCTTGCCCTCATCGCGTTTGTCATCTTTATGGGCTACACGATCCTGACCAGCATGGGCCTGCTCTAGCCCATTCGCGCTGGGTGCCATGCCCGAACACTCTGCCCTTTTCCAACCCTCAGCCTCTGCACAACGCATCCGAAAGGTCGCCCCATGGCTTTGACCGACATCTCGCATCCCACCGACATTGCAATGCTCACCGATCTGTACGAGCTCACTATGGCCCAGGGCCTGTGGGAGAGCGGCAAGGCCAATGAGCAGGGTTGTTTTACCGCGTTTTACCGCGACCATCCTTTTGGCAGCGCCTATGCCGTCATGTGCGGCACCGCCGAACTGCCCGAGCTGGTCGAGAATCTGCGCTTTACGCCCGAGGACATCGACTACCTCGCCTCGCTCCAGGCCCCGGCCGGCGGCGCGATGTTCAAGCCTGCATTCCTCGACTACCTGCGCGATTTTCGTGCACATGTAAACATCGACGCCGTCCCCGAGGGCGAGCTCGTCTTTCCGCGCGAACCCATGGTTCGCGTCACCGGTCCCGCGCTGGAGTGCCAGCTGCTCGAAACGGCGCTGCTCAACATCGTCGGCTTCCAGACGCTTGTCGCCACCAAGACGGCGCGCGTGGTGCTGGCGGCGGACGGCCGTCCCGTTGCCGAGTTTGGCCTGCGCCGCGCCCAGGGTCCCGATGGCGGGCTGGCCGTCGCGCGCGCGAGCTACGTTGCCGGCTGCTCCTCTACGTCCAATGTGCTCGCCGGCCGCCGCTACGGTATTCCCGTCTTTGGCACGCATGCGCACAGCTGGGTGATGAGCTTCGATTCCGAGCTCGAGGCCTTCCGCGCCTTTGCCAAGTCGAGCCCCAAGAATTGCACGCTGCTCATCGACACCTACGACGTACGCGAGGGTTGCGAGCATGCCATTACGGTTGCCAAGGAGATGGAAGCGGTGGGCGAGCGCCTGTCGGCCATTCGCATCGACTCCGGCGACCTCGCCAAGCTCTCCAAGTATGTGCGCGGCCGTTTTGATGCCGAGGGCCTGCCCTATGTGGGGATCTCGGTTTCTAACGATTTGGATGAGTACACGATTCAGTCGCTGCTCGACCAGGGCGCGCCTATCGATAGCTTTGGCGTGGGCACCAAGCTCGCGACCTGCTACGACCAGCCGGCGCTGGGCGGCGTGTACAAGCTCGCCGCCCGCCGTGCGAGTGAGACGGACCCGTGGACGCCGGTGGTCAAGCTCTCCGAGCAGCCCTACAAGCGCACGATCCCGGGTGTGCAACGCGTGCGCCGTTATTACGACGGCTTTGGCGGCCCGGTCTGCGACATGATCTACGACGAGGACCATCTGGCGGGGGAGGGCGCCGCGCGCGGCAATACCCTCGTGGCCGTGAATGATGCCGCTCTGGTGACCGACGTGTCCGAACTTGAGTATCGCGAGCTGCTGGTGCCGATCGTGCGCGATGGCAGTGCGGTGGCTCCGCGTGAGAGCATCCAGGACGCGCGCGAGCGTTGCGCCTGGGCACTTGACCATCTGGACGCAGCTTTCAAGCGCTTCCTGTACCCGCAGACCTATGTGGTGGGTATGGAGCAGGGCCTGGCTCAGGTGCGCGACGAGCTCGTGCGCAAGAACATGGCTGCGGCTTCGGCCTTCCCCTGGGCAAAATGATCCGAAGGGGACGGAGGAAAACGGATCATTTTCGTCCGTTCCGCACCAGGCGCCCCGACTGCCCCAGCTCGCCCGAACGCTCGACATTCGATTGGTTTGACGTATGACGACTTCTTATAAAACGATGGTGGTAAAGATCGGTTCGTCCACGGTGGTGGGCGCCGACGGCAAGGTCAACCGCGCCTTTATCGGCGGGCTTGCCGACCAGGCCGCAGCGCTGCGCGAGCTTGGCTGGCGCCTGGTCGTGGTGAGCTCGGGTGCCATTGCCTGCGGCTATCCCGTGCTGGGCTTCGACCGCAAGCCGGTCGGTGACCTGCCGAGCCTGCAGGCCTGCGCCTCGGCCGGTCAGTGCATCATCTCGTCGGCCTACGACGAGGAGTTCCATGCGCGCGACCTGCTCACCTCGCTCGTGCTGCTCACGCGTCACGACACGGCGCGCCGCACGTCCTACCTGCACGCGCGCGACGCCCTGCTGCGCCTGGTGGAGCTGGGCGTGGTGCCGGTCGTCAACGAGAACGATACCGTCACCGTCGATGAGATCAAGTTCGGCGACAACGACACGCTGGCGGCGCTTGTGAGCTGCCTGGTTTCTGCCGATCTGTGCGTGACGCTCTCGGACATCGATGGCCTCTACACCGCCAATCCGCATGAGGATCCGACGGCCGAGTTTATCCCGGTCGTGCATAAGATCGATGCCAAGATTATCGCCTCGGCGGGCGATTCTTCCACATCGGTGGGTACGGGCGGCATGATCACCAAGATTCGCGCGAGCCGCATTCTCATGACGGCGGGCATTCAAAGCGTGATTTGCTCGGGCGAGGAGCCCGATGCGCTCGTGCGTCTGGCCCGCGGCGAGAGCGTGGGTACGCTGTTCGATCCGCCGGCGGAGCGCCTGGACATTGCGCCGCGCAAGTTGTGGATCGCACTGGGTGACAAGGCGCATGGCTCGGTGACGGTCGATGATGGCGCCGCGAAGGCGCTGGTCAGCCGCGGATCGTCGCTGCTCGCGGTGGGTATTCGCGAGGTCGATGGCCAGTTTGCCGAGGGCGATGTGCTCGACGTGTGCGACCCGAGCGGCATGGTTGTCGCCCGTGGTATCGCCGAGGCCGATTCGGACGTGCTGGAGCTTGCAGCCGGCCGCCGCCAGGACCAGATTGCCAGCAACCGCCTGCTCGCAGACCTGGCCGAGAAGCCCGCGATACACAGGGATAATCTAATCGTCTTCGCCTAACGGGTCGACGCTGCGCGCCGCCCAGAGCGACAATTTGTCATTCAAAAGGCGAGGCATGACCATCAGGTCTATGCCTCGCCTTTTTCATGCCAACTTGTTCGCTCTGGGCGGCGCTCGCTTCTTTTGTTCGACCTACGATTTAAAGCCACTGCTAAGGGGCGTTTTCGCTTTCCGTCCTCTACCTGCGGCATTGTCGTTGCCGGCACTTGTTCGGCACTTGGGGATGTTTCTTTTGTGCCGGCAGGTGGGGACGCTCCTTTGCTAGAAGATTTGGCGCAGGTCTCCGCGGTTGAGGGCTTCGTTGAAGAGGTGCTTGAACACCACGCTACCGTGTAGACCGTCGTGCTCGAACTCGTTGGTCACCCAGGCATGCGAGTTGCCCACGCGGCTGAGCGTATCGAGCTGCATGCCCGAGTCCACGTACATGTCATCGAAGTACACCGCGGCCTGCAGGGGCACCTCGTTGCACGCCAGGCGCTGCGGGTCGTAGATCTTGTCCCAGCTTGTGTCTTCCATAAGCAGATCCATCGCCGGCTTGAAGGGCTTAAGTTCGGGCATCTGCTCAAACATCCACGGGAACATGGCCTCGCCGGTAAACATGAGCGGTCGCGTGAGCGTGTCGAACTCGGCACGATGGGCCTTCTCTTCTGCCGCGGCCCAGCGAATGGGCATGGTGTCGCCGTCGGCGTAGATGAACTCCTGAAGCGTCCAGTACAGCGGATTCGTGCGCGTGTTGGTGCGCTCGAAGGCGCGCATCAAAAAGCTGTCGGATACCGAGGCGCCGCAGGCCAGCGTGCCGTCGCCGTCAACAAAAGCATGATCGATAATCCAATGCATGCGCTCAAAGCTCGGCTTCATGCCAAAGTCGCTGCCCATGAGCTGCAGGCGTTCGACCGTCATCGGCGAGCCGTCGGGTAGCACGGGCTTTTGCTCCTCGAGGGCATCTGCCAGGGCCGCCACGCGCTCGACGTCGGCGGGGTAGCGGTTGTAATACTGCTGCGTCTTGGCAGCCATGCGCGGGAAGGTGTGCGCGTAGACCTCGCTTGCGCTCGCCGGTACGTGGGGGATGCCGCCGCAGGTAAAGCTTGCCGCCACGCCCTCGGGGAAGAGCGACAGGTAGCTCAGCGTCAAAAAGCCGCCGTAGCTCTGCCCGAGCGTGACCCAGGGCCTGCCGCCAAAGCCCACCAGGCGCAGGTACTCAAAATCGCGCACGATGGAGCTGGCGAGGTGGCGCTTGAGGAAGTCCGCCTGCGAGCGGTCCGCATCGGCGCCGGCTGCCTCGGCACGCTCGCCCAGTGCGGCAATCGTGCGTCCGTCTACACAGCTGCTGCGTCCGGTGCCGCGCTGGTCGGGCAGGACGACGCGGAAGTGCTTGACGGCCTCCTCGATCCAGCCGTCGCTTGTGGGTGACAGCGGACGCGGGCTCTCGCCGCCGGGGCCGCCCTGCAAAAACAGGAGCAGTGGCAGATCGTCGTTGATGCGGTCGGGCGCGCAAACCACACGGTAGAAGAGCTTGATGCTCTCGGGCGCACCTGCGATGGGCGCCGGCATGGCGCCGCGGCGCATGGTGCTGCCGACGGCCAGGAGCATCGGCTCCAGGCCGCGCCAGTCGAGGGGGACGTCGATGCTGTGGTCCTCGACATACAGGCCGGGGACGTGGTACGAAGTGATGAGGGCCATGTGAGTCTTCCGTTCGTTGCGGTGTTTCGGGTTGACCAATTCTACCGCCGCGGGCGAGGCCATGCGCAAATCGGCTACCATGGTTGCAAACTTCTAGGAGAAAGGGCCGCCCATGTCGGTCGATATAGCCACGTATGTCCACGATCTTGCCGTTGCCGCTAAGGCAGCGTCGGCCTCGCTTGCCACGGCGAGCGACGAGCAGCGCCAGGAGGCCGTGCGCGCCATGGCCGCAGCACTGCGCAACGGTGTCGACTCCATCGTTGCCGCCAACGAGCTCGATATGTCCGCCGCGCGCGATGCGGGGACCTCGGCGGGGCTCCTCGACCGTCTGCTGCTGACGCCCGAGCGCGTTGAGGGTATGGCCGCCGGCCTGGAGAAGCTCGCCGAGCTGCCCGATCCTGTCGGCCGCGTGCTCGACCACCGCGTGCTCGCAAGCGGCGTGGACCTCACCCGCGTGAGCGTGCCGTTGGGCCTGGTCGCCATGGTGTACGAGGCGCGCCCCAACGTGACGGCCGACGCCGCGGGCATCTGCATCCGCACCGGCAACGCCTGCATTCTGCGCGGCGGCTCGCTGGCCTATCACTCGTGTGCCATGATTTCTGAGCTGCTGGCCGATGCGCTCGAGACCAAGGGCTTCCCGCGCGAGGCTATCTCGATGATCGAGTCCACCGACCGCGAGGCCACTGGCGAGCTCATGAAGCTCCGCGGTATTGTCGACGTACTCATTCCGCGCGGCGGTGCAGGCCTGATCCAGCGCTGCGTGCGCGAGTCGCTTGTGCCGGTGATCGAGACGGGCACGGGCAACTGTCATATCTACGTGCATGAGTCCGCCGACTTTGATAAGGCGCTCAACATTATCGTTAATGCCAAGACCCAGCGTGTAGGCGTGTGCAATGCCGCCGAGTCGCTGCTGGTCGACCATGCTGTGGCCAATGTGTTTTTGCCTGCGGTCGTTGCCGTGCTGCACGACCACGGCGTGCTCATTCACGGCGACGAGGCCACGTGCGCCGCATGCGCCGACGCCGGGCTTGCCGAGGGCGATGACTACGTTGCCGCGACTGAGGAGGACTGGGGTCGCGAGTATCTGGCGCTCGAGATGAGCGTGAAGGTCGTGGCGAACGAGGACGAGGCCATCGCGCACATCAACCGCTACGGCACGATGCACTCCGAGGCCATCGTTGCAGAGGACACGGATGCTTGCGAGCGCTTCCTGGACGAGGTCGATGCCTCGGCCGTGTATGCCAACGCCAGCACGCGCTTTACCGACGGCGGCGAGTTTGGCCTGGGCGCCGAGATTGGCATCTCGACCCAAAAGCTCCACGCCCGCGGCCCCTTTGCCGCCGAGGCCCTCACCACCTACAAATACAAGCTCCGAGGCACCGGCCAGGTCCGCCCCTAACGCCCGCGCAAACAAAAACCACCACAAAGGTGCCTGTCCCCTTTGTGATGGTTTTGGAATTAAGCCTGAAAGGTGTCGCGGTCGGGGGCGAAGGACTGCATGGCCGCGATGGTACGGTCGAAGAGCTCGGGGAGCTCCCAGCCCAGCATCTCGGCACCCTGCGTAATCACGTCGCGCGAGCAGCCGGCGGCAAAGCGCTTGTCCTTGAACTTTTTCTTGAGCGACTTGGTCGTAAAGTCCATGACGCTCTTACTCGGACGCATGATGACGGCAGCACCGATCAAGCCGGTGAGCTCGTCGCAGGCAAACAGGATCTTTTCCATCTGCAGCTCGGGCTTGGGCAGCGAGGTGTTGAAGTCCGACGTGTGCGTCTGAATGGCGCGAATGAGATCGGGAGAGGCGCCCTCGCCTTCAAGGATCTCGGCCGCATAGATGGTGTGGTTCATGGGGTCGTCCTCATGCTCCTCCCAATCTAGGTCGTGCAGCAGACCGACGATGCCCCAAAACTCCTCGTTCTCGGGGTCGAACTCGCGCGCAAAGTAGCGCATGGTGCCCTCGACCGTTTCGCCGTGGGTGATGTGGAACGGGTCCTTATTGTGCTCGTTGAGCAATTCGAACGCACGGTCGCGGGTGATTCCGGCGGAAAGTGGCTCTGCCATAAAAGACTCCTTGTGCTCGCAGGTATCGCTAAGAATGAATACTACTAGAACGACTAGAACGAAAAAACCACCACAAAGGTGCCTGTCCCCTTTGTGGTGGTTTTTGGCGCGGATGGGTTAGTTGAGGGCGGCTTGGGCTAGGCGGGCTTCGGCGGCCTCCTCGGTGACGCCCAATGCCACGGCGAACTCCTCGATGGAGCGGCGCTTGGCTTCCTTGAGTACACGCATATAGTAAGAGCTGGGCTTTTTATCGGCTTCCTCGGCCTGGCGAATGCGGTGCATCATGGTCTTTGCCACGCGGACCGTCTCGGGCGCGCCCAGCTTGAGCTGCTGCTTAAAGTGTGTCTCTTCAAGCGAGCTGTTGCGCTCGGTAAAGGTGTCGCACTCCAGCTCGCCATAGTGGCTCAGCAGATGCTCGGCATCTTGCTGAGAGATGGCGGCATGCAGACGGTCGGCCTGCGCCACGGGGTACATAAGGATCGTCTGCGCATGCCCCTGCTTGGCCTCGAGCAACAACATGGGCTGCGGCGTGTCGTCCCTAAAACCGACGACGGTGCAGACTCCCTGACCCGGATGAATGACGTGTTGACCGATTGAGAACATGCTACCTCCAACTTATACGAATTTACGTATGTCTAGAATAACACGCTGACGTGCGCAAATCCTCGCTTTATGCAGGAAAAGCACACAACTCTGATAGGCCTTGATTCTCATCTTCATTGCAACAG
>NZ_QSHS01000021.1:0-44513 GCF_003467795.1 Collinsella sp. AM36-4AA | reverse complement strand
CCAAAACCATCTCGTCAGCCCGGCGACCATGGGGTCCCAAGGTTTTCAAAAAAGCGGTCGGCGCGCAGGTGCGCCGACCGCCGATATATGGGGTCTGATATTTTCTACCAGCTAGGGCCTCTTACTCGTCTAGGAGATCCTCTGGCATGTCGTTGCCGTCGCCTAGGTCGACTGGGGCCTCTTCGGCGTCGGTTGCGGCCTCGGCGCCTTCGCCTTCGGGCTTCTCCTTGGCGGCCGTCATGCGGGCTACGGCGCAGATGCGGTCGTTGTCGTCAACGGTCATCATCTTGACGCCCTGGGTAGCGCGGCCAGTCTGGCTAATCTCATCGGTCTTGACGCGAATGACCGTCGCGCCCTCCGTCACGATGAACAACTCGTGCTGCGGGCCCACCGTCTTCATGGCCGCGAGGTTACCCTTACGCTCGGTCATTTGGATGGTGTAGACACCCTGGCCGCCACGATTCTGCTCCGGGTAGTCCGCGACCGGCGTGCGCTTGCCGTAGCCACGCTCGGTGATGACGAATAGATCGCCGTTGCCGTTAGTGACTTCCATGCCCAGAACGCTCACGCCGTCCTTCATACCGATACCGCGAACGCCGCTGGTATCGCGGCCGGTGGCGCGCACCTGCTCCTCGGAGAACATGATCGCCTTGCCCGCGGTGGTGGCCAGGATAATCTTGTCGCCCTCGCGCACGCGGCGCACGTTCAGCAGCGCGTCGTCGTCACGCAGGTTGATAGCGATCAGGCCGTCGCGACGGCTGCGGTCATATGCGCTCATCACGGTCTTCTTGACCATGCCGCTCTTGGTGGCAAACATCAGATACTCGTCGGCAGGGAACTCGCGGCAGCTGATGACGCTCGCGATCTTCTCGCCCTCCTCGAAGGGCAGCAGGTTGACGATCGCGGTACCGCGCGCCTGGCGCGTACCCACCGGCAGCTCGTGCACCTTCAGGCGATAGACCTTGCCCTTGCTCGAGAAGAACAGCACGTACTCGTGCGTGGACGCGATGAACATTTCGTCGATAACATCGTCCTCTTTGAGGTTGACGCCCGACACGCCCTTGCCGCCGCGTTTCTGGGCGCGGTAGGCGGCCACCGGGATGCGCTTGACATAGCCGGTGTGGGTGATGGTCACGACCATGTCCTCGTCGGCAATGAGGTCCTCGACGTCCAGGTCCTTCTCGACCTGGCTGATCTCGGTGCGGCGCTTATCGCCAAACTTCTTGGAGATCTCGCGCATCTCTTCCTTAATGACGCCCAGGATCTTCTCCTCGTGCGCCAGCAGGTCCTCGTAGTAGGCGATGGCGCGGCGCAGGCCGTCCAGCTCTTCCTGAATCTTGTCGCGCTCCAGGCCGGTCAGGCGGCGCAGCTTCATCTCGAGGATGGCTGTGGTCTGCTCGGGCGTAAAGCCAAAGCGCTCGATCAGGCGGCTGCTGGCCTCGGAATCGGTCTGCGAGGAACGGATGATGCTGATGACCTCGTCAATATGGTCGAGAGCCATCAGGTAGCCCTCAAGGATATGCGCGCGGGCCCGGGCCTTCTTAAGGTCGAAGCGGGTGCGGCGGGTGACGACGTCGACCTGGTGGTCGATGTAGTGCTGCAGCATCTCGCGCAGGCTCAGGCATTTGGGAACGCCGTTGACAAGCGCCAGGTTGTTGGCGCCAAAGGTCGTCTGCAGCGAGGTGTACTTGTACAGGTTGTTGAGCACGACCTGCGGGATGACGCCCTTCTTGAGTTCGATGACCAGACGGATACCCTTCTGGTTGGACTCATCGCGCATATCCGAGATGCCCTCGATGCGCTTGTCGTTGACGAGCTGGGCGATCTTCTCCTGCAGGGTGCCCTTGTTGACCATGTAGGGAATCTCGGTAAAGACCAGGCGGCTGCGGCCGGTCTTGGTGGACTCCACGTGGGCCTTGGCGCGCACGGTAATGGAGCCGCGGCCGGTCTCGTAGCTCTGCTTAATACCGGCACTGCCCATGATGATGGCGCCGGTGGGGAAGTCCGGACCGGGCATGATCTGCATGAGCTCGTCGACAGTGGCATCGGGATTATCGATCAGGTAGCAGGTTGCCTCGATCGCCTCGGTGAGGTTGTGCGGGGCGATATTGGTGGCCATGCCGACGGCGATGCCTTGGCTGCCGTTGACCAGCAGGTTGGGGAAGCGCGCAGGCAGCGCCTGAGGCTCGGCGAGCGATTCGTCGTAGTTGGGCTGCCAGTCGACGGTATCCTTCTGCAGGTCACGCAGCAGCTCCATGGCGGGCTTTGCCAGGCGGCTCTCGGTGTAACGCATGGCTGCCGCGCCGTCGCCGTCGATGTTGCCGAAGTTGCCGTGACCGTCGATGAGCGGCGTGCGCATGGAGAACCACTGCGCCAGGCGAACCATGGCCTCGTAGACCGCGAAGTCGCCATGCGGGTGGTACTTACCGATAACTTCGCCGACCGTCCAGGCCGACTTCTTGTGTGGGCGGTTGGGGTAGATGCCGCTCTCGTTCATTGCGTACAGGATGCGGCGGTGCACCGGCTTTAAGCCGTCACGCACGTCCGGCAGGGCGCGGGCCGTAATGACCGACATCGAATACTCGATGAACGACTGCTTCATCTCGCGGCCAAACTCCGAAATCTGGAGCTGGCCGCCGTTGATATCCTCACCGGCCGAGGCACCACGGTCGACTTCGCCAAAGCTCTCCTCGAGCTCACCGTCGTCGTCCTCTTCCTCGTCATCATCGGCATCGGGGTTATAGGCGTCAGGATCACCGTCCTCGCCCTGTTCAGCGCGGGCAAGCAGGCGCTTCAGATCGTCGGGCATGCCGGCATCGCCGGCCTCGCCCATACCCTCGTTATTGTTGATATCGTCTGCCACGTTACCTCCTCATGGTTTGCGTGGTCCATTAGTTCCCTGCCACGGAGACGAATTACCGGGAACACCGGATAACCCTCCTAGGTTTTCCAGGTGCCCCAGGTTGCCCTGAAGGATGAGGGCGCGCGCCTTGCGTGCGGCGCCCGAAATCCTGAAGGGCAAGATGGGGTGCCTGGGAAACCTAGGCGTCTAAGAAGCGCGCATCGTGCGCGTGTTTTTCAATGTACTCGCGGCGATAGCCGACCTCGGAACCCATCAGCTCGCGCACGGCGCGGTCTGCCACCACGGCATCCTCGATCGACACGCGCTGCAGGATGCGGGTCTTGGGATCCATCGTCGTCGAGGCAAGCTGCTTGGGGTCCATCTCGCCCAGGCCCTTGTAGCGCTGGACGGTATAGCCCTTGCGCTTTTTGGTGATCTTGCCGTCCTTGGCCTTGCCGTCCTCGTCGTTGTCGTCGGGGTTCAGACCCAGGCTCTGGATGGTGTCGCGCAGGATCTCGTCTTCGGGCTGACGGCCGTTGGGATACACGTAGTGGATCTTGTTGCGCACCTTAATGCCAAAGATAGGCGGGCACGCGACGTACACGTAGCCGGCGTCAATCAGCGGACGCATGTACTTGTAGAAGAACGTCAGCAGCAGGATGCGGATATGCGCACCGTCGACGTCTGCATCGGTCATGATGATGATCTTGTGGTAACGCGCCTTGCTAATGTCGAAGTCGCCGCCGTCGCCGGCACTCGTCGTGACGCCGCAGCCGATCGCGGTAATCAGCGACTGGATGGTGTCACTCGAGAATGCGCGATGGTCACCAACGCGTTCGACGTTCAGAATCTTGCCGCGCAGGGGCAGAATCGCCTGGATGTCTCGGCGACGTCCATCCTTGGCCGAGCCGCCTGCCGAGTCGCCCTCTACGATGAAGAGCTCGGTCAACTCGGCGTCGCGCACCGAGCAGTCGGCGAGCTTGCCGGGCAGCGACGCCGTCTCGAGCAGGCTCTTGCGGCGGGTCGCCTCGCGCGCCTTACGGGCGGCATTGCGTGCCTTGCAGGCCTGCTGGGCCTTCTTGACGATCTCACGAGCGGGCTTGGGATGCTCCTCCAAGTAATCGGCAAGGCCGTCGGTCACGATCTTGAGCGTCAGCGCGCGCATATAGGAGCTGCCGAGCTTGGCCTTGGTCTGGCCCTCAAACTGCGGATCGGGCAGCTTGACCGAGATAACGGCCGAAAGGCCCTCGCGTACATCGTCGCCGGTCAGATTGGCGTCTTTTTCCTTGAGCAGGTTCTGCTTGCGCGCGTAGTCGTTGATCACGCGAGTGAGCGCGGTGCGGAAGCCCTCAAGGTGCATGCCGCCCTCGGGAGTGTAGATGTCGTTGGCGAACGACATGACGTTCTCGCCGTAGCCGCTATTCCACTGCAGGGAAACCTCGACCTCGCCCATCTTGGTCACAGGCGCGTCCGGATCCGATTTGCCCTCGATGTAGATGGGCTCCTTAAAGGCCTCGGGGACGTCCTTGCCCTCGTTGAGGAACTTGACGAAGTCGATGATGCCGCCCTCGTAGCAAAACTCCTCCACGTGGGGAGTCGCCTCGCGCTCGTCGGTCAGCACAATCTTAAGGTTCTTATTGAGGAACGCCGTCTCCTGCAGACGGTTGTGCAGCGTATCGAAATCGTAGATGCAGGTCTCGAAGATCTCGTCGTCGGGCCAGAAGGTGACGGTGGTGCCCGTTGAATCCGAGGTGCCCACGACCTCCATCTTCTTGACGGTCTTGCCGCGCGAGAACTCCATCTCGTAGGTGTTGCCATCGCGACGAACCTGAACGACCACGCGCTTGGACAGTGCGTTGACGACGGAGATGCCCACGCCGTGCAGGCCGCCCGAGACCTTATAGGCCGAGTTATCGAACTTACCGCCGGCGTGCAAGATCGTCATAACGACCTCGAGCGTCGGGATCTTTTTAACAGGGTGCTCGTCGACGGGGATGCCGCGCCCGTTGTCGACGACCGTGATGGAGTTGTCGGCGTGGACCGTCACCTGGATCTCGGTGCAGAAACCGGCCATGGCCTCGTCGACGGAGTTGTCAACGATCTCCCACACCAGGTGATGCAGACCGCTGGCGCTCGTCGAGCCGATATACATGCCCGGGCGCTTACGAACGGCCTCGAGACCTTCGAGAATCTTAATCTCGCCGCCATCGTAATCGTTTTCGTTTGCCACACGTCCTCCTTCAGTCAAGAAAATGTGTACAGCCTTACTAGTTTATCGTAAAAAAATACCCTCGGGAACGAGGGTATTTGGCTCTACAAGGCCACCAGATGCGATTTAAGGCTCTTTTTTGCTTTGCACGCCCTTGGCCCACTCGGCGCTGGCTCTCATGGCATTCTCGAGGGCCTCGCGCAGTTTTTGGTCTTCGATGGGCGCCACTTGGCGCTCGATCTCGGCACGCTCGGCCTCACTTAGGTCGGCGTGCGGGGCCGGCGGTCGCTCGGTCGTCGCCGGGCGCAGGCGCTCCTTGGCGGCGGGCGGCGTGTGACCGGGCGCGGTGGTTTTGAACACCAGGCCGTCCACATGCGCACCGGCGCGCTCCATGCGCGCACGGATGATCTCGCGCAACAGCGTCATTTCCTGCGTCCACGAGGGCGAGTCGAGATACACCAGCAGCTCATTGGACTCGGGCAGGTAGCGCAGCCCCGTCACATGCCGTCCCTCGCGCGTGCCCGAGCACACCGCGTTCCATGCGCGATAGACCGTGCGCGACTCCTCGGCAGCCTCCATCTGCGCACGGCGCTTAGGCGTTGCAGCCGCCAGGATGCGCTGGCGCTCTGCGTTCAAAAATCCACTGAAGGCGACTGTCTCGCTCTCGCGCTCGTAATTAGCACGTCTCACCCATGCTCACCACCTTGGCTCGATCAAGCAGGTCATCGGTAAAGTACCCCAGGTTGGTCGTAGTTATGACCGTCTGGATATCATCGCCGATCAGCCGCAGGAAAGCGCCGCGACGCTCGCCGTCGAGCTCGCTCATCACGTCGTCCAGAAGCAGCAGCGGGGCGGTGCCCAGGACATCGCGAGCCACGGCCACCTCGGCCACCTTCCAGGACAGCACCAGCGTGCGCTGCTGTCCTTGGCTGGCAAATGAACGGGCGGAGCGACCAGCCACGGTGAACTCGATCTCGTCGCGATGCGGTCCCACCAACGTCACGCCGCGGCGAATTTCCTCGTCGGCATGCTCGTCAAGGGCGGCCAGCATGCGCTCGTACGCCCAACCCTTCAGCTCTTCGCGATCCTCGACCTGGGGCAAATCCCCCAGCGTGGACGCATAGGTCACGTTGGCGGCCTCGCCTGACGCCACTTGCCCGTAGGCAGTGTGCACATGGCCCGCCAGCCGGTCGAGCAGGGCCAACCGGTGCACGAGCAGGGCCGAGCCCGCGCGGGCAATCGAATCGTTCCACGCGCCGAGCATCTCGCGGCAGCACCAGGTCTCCTTGAGCAAGGCGTTACGCTGGGTCACGCAGCGCCCATAGGTGCTCGCAAGATCGGCATAGCGTGCGCTCAGTTGCATGCCAAAGTCATCAAGGGCGGCGCGGCGCACACTGGCGCCACGCTTAACCATGTCCAGATGGTCGGGGCAAAACAGCACGCTCGGAAGAACCCCGCGCACACCGGCGGCAGAGCATCTCTTGCCGTTGCGGCTAAACGAGCGCTTACCGTCCTCCGCGCTCAATCCCATATCAAGCACGCGGCCGTCGCCCTCGAGCCTCAGCTCGATCTTGCACGAGCCCACGCCGTCATGGACGAGCTCGGCTGCGGTCGGATGCCTAAACGAGGCGCCGCTCGTCAGCAGCTGCAGCGCCTCTATGAGATTGGTCTTTCCCGCCGCGTTGGGTCCCGCAAGTATCGTCACGCCCTCGTCCAGGGCAAGGTGATAGCTATCGAAGCTGCGGTAGTGCGCGACGGAAAGATCGCGGGCGAACATGGTCATGGCGCAGCGCTAGATGCGGACCGGCATGACCAGGTACAGGTAGTTGATCTTGTCGTAGGACTTAAAGATGCCCGCCTGCGAGTAGCTCTTGAGCTCCAGCGTGATCTCCTTCTCCTTGGACAGGGCATTGAGGCAGCCGAAGATGTAGTGGTAGTTGAAGGCGATGGTACCCGACTCGCCCTCGGCCTCGACATCGATCGTCTCCTGCGCAAGGTCCTGGTCATTGGAAATGGAGGACAGGCCCATCTGCCCGTTCTCGACATCGATCTCGAACTTGACGGCGGGGTTGGCGCTCGCGATAACGGCCACGCGCTTGAGGGCGGCGTTAAAGGCGGCGACGTCGATCTTGACGCTCGTCACGCACGAATCGGGGATGAGCTGCTTGTAGTTGGGGTACACGCCCTCGATGCGACGCGACACGTAGGTGGTGTTGCCGGCCTCGAAGACGACCTGGGTGTCGGTAGCCCCGATCATGATGGTCGCTTGGCTGGCCATGATGTTCAGCGCGTCGTTAAAGGCGTCAGCCGGAACGTTGAGCTCAAAGGAGCCCTCGAGGGTCGAGGTCTCGACCTGCGTATCGCACACGGCCAAGCGGAAGGAATCGGTCGCCACCAGGCGTACGGTGTTGTTCTCGACCTTCATGTGCACGCCGCCCAGGATGGGGCGAGCCTTGTCGGTCGAGGTGACGCGCCACACGCGGCCGACCATTTCGGACAAGACATCGGTCGGCAGCTCCACGGCACTCTCGATGGCATAGGCCGGAAACTCGGGGAAGTCATTGGCATCGAGCGTGTTCAGCCTAAAAGAGCTCTTCTCGCAACCAATCAGCACCTGGCGCTCGGACAGCTCAAAGGTGACCGGGGCATCGGGGAGGGTCTTGGTGATATTGGAGAGCATCTTACAGGGGATAACCATCTCGCCCTCTTCTTCGACATGCGCCGCGATGCGATGACGGATCGAGATAGTGTAGTTAGAGGTCTGGAATTCCAAGATGCCGTCTTGGGCCTTAACGAGCACGCCCGACAGGATGGGAAGGGTGGATGCCGAAGCGACACCCTTCATAACGACGCCGATGGCTTGTGTAAGCGAGCTCTGGCTGACGGTGAACTTCATCTTTTAATACCTTTCTATAGATATAAATATCTTAATAATAGTAATAGCACTGACGAAACTGTTGATTACTCCAAAAGACGCAGGTCAGACCCAGAAAGAGAATCGACAGCAACCTGTGTGCAACAGGGGTGGTTTTCCACGTTCAAAACCTGCGCAAAACTTTTCATCACCGCGGGTTGGGTTTTAGACACCTTATGCCCGTGGTTTCGACAAGTTTTCAACAGGTGTCTCTATTTCCCTACGAGCGCAGTGTAATTTTATCGCGCAGCGACTTGAGGTCTTCGGTGACGGTGCGGTCTTCCTGGATCATCTTCTGGACCTTTTTGTAACTCGTGCTGACGGTCGAGTGGTTGCGGTTGCCAAATTCGGCGCCCACCGCCGTGGTCGTCATCTCGCACATCTCGATGGCCAGGTAGATAGCGATATGGCGTGCCTTGGCGATATTGGCGTTGCGACGCGGGCCGATGAGCTCCTCGTGCGTCACGCCGTACTGCTCTTCGATGACGGACTGAACCGTCTGGACGTTGATCTTTTTGGCCGATGTGTCGAAGTACTGGCTGGCGATGGCGTCGATATCGTCAAAGGTGAGCTCCCCGCCCTCGCGCTCGCGGTCGCCCGCCTCGCCGGCGCAGCGCTCGCAAAAGCTCTCGAGTTCGCGGATGTTGGTGCCCGAGACCTCGGCCATGTGTTTAAAGTGCTCGTCGGTCAGGTGCCCGCCGTCGCCCCCATAGGCCGCCAGCAGCGAGTCGTCGCCTGCCTCGGGAGCGGCGACGATGGTGTTCTCGTAATAGCGCTGCAAGATCTTGTATTTCATCTCGTAGCTGGGCTCTGCGACCAGGCAGAGCATGCCGGCGTTGAAGCGGCTGGTTAGACGCTCGTCCATGCTCAGGTCCTTGGGGGCGCGGTCTGCCGCGATGACGACCTTCTTGTTGTTGCGGATGAACTCGTCCATGAGCTGGAAAAAGTAGTCCACGCTCGCGCGCTTGCCGATGATGTTTTGGATGTCGTCGATGATGAGCACGTCCACGCCGTGGTACGCCTGCATGATGGGGGCGTTGCTCTTCTTTTGGCGGTCGAACTCGGTCATCAAGTCGTCCAGATATGCCTGGGAGTTGGCATACTTGACCTTGATCTCGGGCGACTTTTCGGCGAGCTCGTTTTTGATGGCAAGCAGCAGGTGCGTCTTGCCCAGGCCCGATTTGCCGTAGATGAACAGTGATGTGCACGTGCCCCGCTCGTCCGCGAGGGCGGCAAACTTGAGTGCCGAGCGATAGGCATGGCTGTTCTCGGGGCCGTAGACAAAGTTCTCAAAGGTAAATTTTGAGTTCGCGGCGAGCGGGGCTCCATCCGTATTCTGTTCGGCCGGCGCGGTCGGTGCTGGCATGGGTGAAGCGGGGGTCGCAGCTTGCGTGGATTTAGTTGGCGCTCCGCCCTTCATCTGGTTCATCATGCGACGAAAATCATCGGCCGAGAGCGTGTTCTTGATTGCAATGCCTGAATCCGCGCCCGTCGTTGCGTCGTGAGCGATGGGCATGTGCGTGACGGGTGCGTTCGTTGACGTCGCCGCCGCGGTCGGCAACGGTGCCATGGTTTCACGGGAAACATCGCTGTGCTGGTGCCCGATTGTCGGCACGTCGCCTGCGGAGGCCGGCGCCGCCGGGGAAGCAGCGGGAGCCGTGGCAGGCGCCGTCGCGGCAGCGGATTCCGCTGCGGTGCCTTGTGGTGCCACGATGTCGAGCGCGATCGGCGCAAAGGCGATTTCTTCCAGATAGGCCTCAATGGTCGGCTGATGCTTTTTGAGCTGCGCGATGGCAAAGCGCGAGGGGGCCTCGATCGTGAGCGTATCTTCGGTTAGGCTTATGGCGCGCGATTGCCCCAGCATGTTGATGAGGCGTGCATCTTGGCCGTCGCGCTGGCAAAAGGCGATGGCATCCCCCAGGATGATGCTTGCTTCCTCGTCCACTATCTCTCCCGTTCTTTAGCTCTGAGCTCGCACGCGAGCGGCGCCGAGTTCGGTCAGATGGTATTTCTGGCCATGCTTGATGACCAAGCCGGCCTGCGCCAAGTCATTGAGCGTGCGTGACCAAGTGGGGGCCGAGTTTCCAAACGCCCTCGCCAGATCGGTAGCACCGCACGCTTGATTTTGCGCCAGATAGCCCAGCGCGGCGTTGCCGCGATCGCTTACGAACACGTCCGGTTGTGGCTGCGCATACTGATTTGCTGCATTAGGATACATCATTTGAGCTGCTGGTTGTTGAGAACTCTGCATCGGCGGCATTTGCTGTTGAAAACTTTGAGGCCACTGTTGGTAAGGCTGCGGAGGCATCTGCTGGGCCCAGGGGTTGTACTGCTGCTGCGGCATCTGCTGGTACGGCTGCTGATATCCCTGCTGGTACTGCTGCGGGAACTGCTGGCCATACCCCAGTGGCTGCATCTGCTGATATGGATATCCCTGTTGGTACGGCTGATAGCCCATTTGCTGGCTACCCGGTGCCCCCGTCGCCTGCTGCATTGCTGCTGTATCCTGATTCGCCAGCGGCATGGCCTGTGGCACGTTTGGCGGCATCGACATCGACGCCGCCTGGGGCTCTTGTGTAGGAAGCATTCCGGGCTGCTGCATCTGTCCCACGCGGGGCTGCATCTGTTGCGTTGCCATGGGCTGCTGCGCAAAAGCTCCCGGCAGGGGATATGCGGGCTGCTCCGTCTCGGGCCGCACGGCAGCACCGCGCCCGCCGGCGCGTTCGATTTCCTGCACGCGTTTAGGGTCCAGGCTTACCGTAACCACGGTGCCGTTGCCCATATTGTCCTCGATGGACACGGCCCCGCCGGCGTTTTCCAAATACTCCTGCACCATGGGAAACCCTGCTCCGGTTCCACGGATATAGCGCTTCATCTTGCTGTTTGCGCTGGTAACGCCAAAGTCGAAAGCACGCTCCTTGTCGTCGATGCCGGGTCCTTGGTCAGCAAAGCGGATGGTGTCTCCGCCGTCCAGAATCGAGATGATGGGCTCGGCAAAGTGCGCGTGGATAAAGTTTTCGACAATCTCGCGGATGACCATGAGCGAGATATGGCCACCTTGTTCTTTCATGCACTGGTAGACGGTGTTGGTCGTCTCTTCCAAATACGTGCGGACATCTTGCGGATCAATGACGATCACACGCGGTGTCGACAGCATATCGTCATAGACGGCGATGCGCGCGGCGTACATGGCTTTTGGCGCCTGCGTGGTCGTCTGCTCGCCTTCCTTACGCTCTTCGCGCACGCCGGTGATGTGCTCGTTGTCGGGTGCCGGGTCTCCGGAATCGACCATGGTGTAAAAGTCGTCAGACATGCCGCTCGCAATCTTTCAAAAGGTTTCGAACAAATAGTAGCTCACCGTGCAATGTTTCTCATCTTTCGACAACTTTTCAAAACCTGTTGAAAACTTTGGAAAACGGACGAAAAGTTCTCAACATTGCCAACATGACCTGTTGAAAACTCGATGAAATATCGTGAAAAGTTGCCATGCACCGCTAAATCGAGCTCGGCTTATGGGGGAACCGTGTGAACTGCGCAACCTTTTACCTTTGATTTCTTGACATTTGAACATTGATTTCCCTACAATCTTCAAGCTCACGTGTCTATATCTGCGTCCGCGCCCCCGCGGACACTCGAAATGCAGCAGGAGGAACTTAAGATGAAGCGTACGTATCAGCCTAATAAGCGTAAGCGTGCCAAGACCCATGGCTTCCGTGCCCGTATGGCCACCAAGGGTGGTCGTGCCGTGCTCGCCCGTCGTCGCGCCAAGGGCCGCAAGCGTCTCACTGTCTAGCAGCGATACACACATCTCGCATGAAGACTATTAAGTCTCGGCAAGATTTCGAGCATGTGTTCAGTCAGGGGCGTCGTTTCAATCACCCTCTGATTCGAATGACCATATGTGAATCGGTTGGCGAAGGCGACTCCGGAAGGGTCGCCTTCGTTGGTGCTAAACGGCTCGGTTGTGCTGTCGTGCGCAACCGTTCTAAGCGTGTGATGCGCGAGGCCGCCCGCAGCTGCGGATTTCCCGTTGCGGGTTATGACATCATCTTGTTCGCAACTCCCAAGACGAGGGATTCCTCGCCGCAGGAGATGGACAAGGCATTGCGTTCGCTTATGAAACGCGCCGGCGTTGCCGGGGAGGAGCGATGAGCAACCACGTTTTGCGACGTGTTGCCATCGCTCCTATTCGCATATATCAACAGGTTATTTCGCCCTTATTGCCTGACGCCTGCATTTATTACCCAACGTGCTCGCAATACGCCATCCAGGCGATTGAGAAGTACGGTGTTTTGAGAGGCTGCTGGCTTGCCGTGAGGCGCATCGCTCGCTGCAATCCCCTGCACGTCGGCGGTTATGACCCTGTGCCCTAGCGGGCACTCGCTATCGGAGGAAAACTTACATGTGGGATTGGATCGTTAACATCCTTTTCGAGCTGCTCAAGCTCATCCAGACCTTTGCGGTCGACTGGGGCCTGTCCATCATCATCCTGGTGGTCATCATCCGTCTGCTGCTGACGCCGCTTATGCTCAAGTCGACCAAGTCGACGGCTCGCATGCAGGTGCTGCAGCCCAAGATGCTCGAGATCCAGGAGCGCTATGCCGACGATCCCCAGCGTCAGGCCGAGGAGATGCAGAAGTTCTACAGCGAGAACAAGTTCAACCCCATGGCTGGTTGTCTGCCGCTTCTGATTCAGATGCCTATCCTGTTTGCCCTGTTTACGCTGCTTCGTAACCTGCCGCAGTACTTTAACGAGGGCACGTTCTCGTTCTTCAACATCCTGCCCGACCTGACCACCACGCCGAGCGCTTCCTTTGCCGATGGCTTTATGGTTGCACTGCCTGCGCTGGTCTGCCTGATCCTGTTTGCCGTCCTGACCCTGATTCCGCAGCTCTATATGTCGCGCAACCAGACCGGCCAGCAGGCCCAGAGCATGCGTATGATGGCCGTTGTCATGACGGTCATGATGCTTTGGATGGGCTGGAGCCTTCCCGTTGGTGTTCTGCTGTACTACGATGTGTCTTCTGCCTGGCAGGTTATCCAGCAGATCTTCGTGACACAGAAGGTTATCGACAAGGCTAAGGCCGATGAGGAGGAGCGCCTCAAGAACGCTCCGCTGCAGGTCGAGGTTACCCGTCGCGAGAAGAAGCCGCGCCCGCACAAGAAGAAGTAGTCGGGATATCAATCTTATTTAGGTACCTAACTTTTGGAGTACGTTATGTCTGAAGAGATCATCGAGGATATGCTTGAGGAGGTTGCCCCGCAGATTGCGGGCGATTATCCCGAGATTGCACAGCGCTACAAGGCCGGTGAAGAGCTGACCGATGAGGAGCTCGACACCATCGCCGATGTTGCGATTTCCATTCTGCGTTCCATCCTTTCGCACTTCGATGCCGCCAACTCTCCTATTGATGAGTACGAGGGTGACGAGGGCGAGCTGATTTTGGATGTTACCGCTCCTGATCTTGCTGTTCTCATTGGCCGTCATGGTCGTACCCTTGATGCCCTTCAGGTTATGTTCTCTTTGCTGGTGAGCCGCAAGCTTGGCTTTAGGTATCCGGTTGTAGTGGACGTCGAGGGATACAAGAGCCGCCGACAGGACAAGGTTGCCTCCATGGCTCAGTCTGCTGCCGAGCGTGCCATCCGCACTCATAAGAGTGTTTCGCTTCCGCCCATGAATGCCTACGAGCGCCGACTGGTTCACATTGCACTTCGTGGCAATGATGCCGTCGATACTCATTCTGAGGGTTCTGACCCCGATCGCCATGTGGTGATTGTTGCTCGATAATCTACTCGAGCTTATGCTAAGGGGACGTGGTTTCCACGTCCCCTTTTTTTGTCAAAAGTTCTCGATACACTGATTTTTGTCAGAAAGGAGCTTTCGTTGTTAGTACTTACTGAGCAGCAAGCTGACGAGATGTTGAGTCGCCTAACTTCCTATTGCAAAGAGTATTCCTCGAGCGTAACTGATGTTGAGCTGAGGAAATGTATCAAGCATTTGGATTTGGTTTTGGAAACAAATAAGACAACCAATCTCACCCGTATTCTCAACGTAGAAGATGCTGCAGTACTTCATATCCTCGACTCACTTGTTTTACTCCCCTATATCAATAAGGCTCCTGAGGGAGCTTTGCTCGATATGGGTACAGGTGCGGGCTTCCCTGGTATTCCGTTAACCATAGCCACGCATCGTAAAGCTACTTATATTGACTCTGTTGGCAAGAAGGTTGATGCTGTCAATTCCTTTGTCCATGCTCTTGGATTGAAACATGCTCATGCGGTCCATGATCGTCTTGAAGAATATGCTCGAAACCATAAGAAGCAGTTCTCTGTCGTAACCGCCCGCGCACTGGCCCCTCTACCGATTCTTGTTGAGTATGCGGCTCCGTTCCTCAAAGATGGAGGGCTATTTGTTATCACCAAGGGCAATCCTTCGGATGAGGAGCTTGCTTCCGGCATGTCAGCAGCTAAGATTTGCGGCTTTACTTTGCTTCTGAATGACGCAATCGATTTGCCTGAGGGCTTGGGCCACAGGGAGTTCATTGTTCTTAAGAAGAGCCATCCAGCATCTGTCTCATTGCCTCGTGCAAATGGCATGGCAAAGAAGAATCCGCTTGCCTAGATGTTTCACGTGAAACATAATGGATACTAACAACTTGCAGTGTTTCACGCGAAACATGGCGGTTGATATCGAATCGGAATGTTTCACGTGAAACATCCTCCGTTTGACAGCATTAATACACACCAGGAGGGACCGTGGGATTTCGCGACGTTAAGCGTTCTAAGAGCGCAAAAGACACGCGTATCATTGCAATCATCAATCAAAAAGGCGGTGTCGGTAAGTCGACGACGGCTGTAAACCTTGCAGCAGCACTGGGTGAGCAGGGTCGTAAGACACTGATTGTCGATTTTGATCCGCAGGGAAACAGCACCAGTGGATTCGGAATTGAAAAAGAAGACCTTGATCGCTGCATCTATGATGCATTGTTGAATGATGTGCCGGCAGAATCACTTGTTCTTGATACAAATTGCAAAAAGGTATTCGTAATTCCGGCTACCATTCAGCTTGCAGGCGCGGAAATTGAGCTCGTAAGCGCAATTGCTCGTGAAACCCGCCTCAAAGATTTGCTTGAGCCAATTCAGGACGAGTTCGATTTTATTTTCATTGACTGTCCTCCTTCGCTCGGCTTGCTTACAATCAACGCCTTGACTGCAGCAGACAGTGTTTTGATTCCGATCCAGTGCGAGTATTATGCACTTGAGGGTGTTACGAAGCTGCTTGAGTCAATGAAGATGGTCAAATCACGTCTGAACAAGGGCTTAGACACCTATGGCGTGCTTATGACCATGTATGACTCGCGTACTTCTCTGTCGAATCAGGTTGTTGAGGAGGTTCAATCGTACTTTGGTGATAAGGCGTTTAAGACGTTGATTCCCCGTACAGTTAAAATCTCCGAAGCTCCGTCTTTTGGAGAACCGGTAATTACCTATGCACCTCAAAATAAGGGTGCAAAAGCGTATATGAACCTTGCAAAAGAGGTGATCAAGCGTGCCTAGTGCAAAGAAACGTGGCGGATTAGGACGTGGTCTCAATGCTTTGGTCTCAGAGGCCGAATATGAGACCGGTGGTTCGGCTGCATCTGCTTCAAATGCCGCATCTGAAACAAAACTCCCTATTGAGGATATCGTTCCCAACCCTAATCAGCCGCGAATTCACTTTAACGAAACTGAACTTCACGAGTTGAGTGAGTCAATCCAAGAGCATGGTGTTTTGCAGCCGCTTTTGGTTCGCAAGCACGGAAACGGCTATGAGATCATTGCTGGTGAACGTCGTTACCAAGCGTCAAAGCTTGCTGGTCTTGAGGAACTGCCTGTCATCATTAAAGATGTTAATGATGAAGAGATGCTGGCCCTTGCACTTATCGAAAACCTTCAGCGTTCTGATCTGAATCCCGTTGAAGAAGCCAAGGGGTATCGCCAGCTCATTGATGCCAGTGGTATGACCCAAGAGGCATTGTCGAAGGCTGTAAGCAAGTCACGCTCTGCAATTACAAACTCGCTGCGCCTTCTCGATCTCCCCGAAGTTGTTCAGCAGATGATTTTTGAGGGTAAACTTACTGCTGGTCATGCACGTGCGATTCTTGCTGTTCCCTATGAGGACGCTCGAATTCGACTTGCTGAGAAGGTTGTTGCAGAGGGTCTTTCCGTAAGAGCGACAGAAAATCTTGCTCCGTTGTTTTCTGCCGGAGAGACGCCTAAAACGTCGAGGCCTGCAACGCCTCAGTCTTTTAAAAAGGCTGCCCGTGTACTTCGTCAGGTATTTAATACCAACGTACGTGTGAAGAGCTCACGTGGAAAGAATAAGATTGAGATTGAGTTTAAAGACGAGGAAGAACTCTCTCGTATTCTTGGTGAAATGATTCAGTTTGATCAAGGAGACCAAGATGAGGAATAAGATTTTAACTGCGATTGCATTGGCGACGACTGTCGCGGCTGGTGCCTTTGCTGGCTATAAAATCGCGACAGACGATGAGCTCCGAGGTCGTTTGCTTCGTGGTGCGCAAGATATCGTCGATACGTCCAAGAAGAAAATGGATGTTATGACAGAAGATGTTGCCATGCGAACTGCTCAGGTAACGAAGAATCCCAAGATTAATCAAGGTTGGGTTAGCAACCAATGGGAAAATGTGGGCTATTAGGTACCTAACAATTACTCAGTAAATTTTGAGGGGTCCTTGTCTGATTCACGAGACAAGGACCCCCTTATTATGGCCGTAATAATTGAGACCAGTGGCAGCTGATTCATAATCGTAGCAGCAGATTCAAAATTAAGGTCAATAAATGAAACGACCCCGGTTGCATATTCTGCAACCGGGGTCGTTCGATGTTTCACATGAAACGTTTTGGGGTGCGACTCCCCTATGCGTTCTTCTGAACTTTGAAGCGCTGCTTCAGCTGTCCGCAAGCGGCGTCAATATCGTTACCACGGGAGTTACGAATCGTGGTCTCGATGCCACGGGACTCAAGACGACGCTGAAGATCCTCAACCTTATGAATCGGCGACGGCTTGAGCGGGCTGCCCTCGATGTCGTTAAGCTGAATGAGGTTAACGTGGCACAGCGTTCCCTCGCAGAAGTCGCAGAGCGCCTGCATCTCGGGATTCGTATCGTTGACGCCTTCGATCATGGCGTACTCATAGGTCGGGCGGCGGCCAGTCTTCTCGGTGTAGAGCTGAAGCGCTTCGTGAAGGCGAAGCAGCGTATACTTCTTAACACCTGGCATGAGCTTATTGCGCGTCGACTGGATGGCGGAATGCAGGGAAACGGCAAGCGTGAATTGCTCGGGGATGTCGGCAAATTTGCGAATACCGGGAATAACGCCGCTGGTAGAGACGGTGAGGTGACGAGCGCCGATACCGATGCCGTCGGGGTCGTTGAGGATTCGCAGCGCCTTGAGAACCTCGTCGTAGTTGGCAAACGGCTCGCCCTGGCCCATGAAGACAACGCTCGTGGCGCGCTCGCCAAAATCATTCGAGACGTGCAACGCCTGGTCGACGATTTCCTGAGCGGTCAGAGAACGCTTGAGGCCGTTGAGACCGGTAGCGCAAAAGGCGCAGCCCATGCCGCAGCCTGCCTGGGTGGATACGCAGACGGAGAGCTTGTTGCGACGGGGCATACCGACAGTCTCGACTGAGATGCCGTCGTGATACTCGAGCAGGTATTTACGGGAGCCGTCCTTGGAGACCTGCTTGGTGAGCTCGGTCGGCGTGTCAAAGGCAAAAGCCTCTTTAAGCTGCTCGCGGAAAGCCTTGGGAAGGTTGGTCATATCGTCAAACGAACAAACGTTCTTCTCAAAGACCCATTCAATAAGCTGTTTGGCGCGGAAGGTGGGCTGGCCAAGTTCGGCCACGAGCTCGCGAATATCGTTTTGGCTCAAGTCGCGAATGTCCTGAGATTTAGTCCTGGGATTCATGGAAGCCTTTCGATTTTGGGGAAACGTAGACGGTATCGCTACAATATGGTATCAGCTGCAAAAATTATAGAGGAGGAGTCTGCCCATGCCGGGTAAAAGCCTAGAGAACATGCACGTAGCGGTCTTGGCGGGCGGTCATTCCGCTGAGCGTGAGATCTCGCTCAATTCGGGAAAAAACGTCGTGGTGGCCTTGAAGGAGGCAGGCTACACTTCGGTGGAGCTGCTCGACACGGCCGCCGATGACTTTATGGTAACCATGGCGACCGGTGGCTTCGATGTGGCGTTTATCGCCATGCACGGTGCTGGCGGCGAGGATGGTGCCATGCAGGGCGCCATGGAGACCTTGGGTATCCCCTACACGGCCTCGGGCGTGCTTGCCAGCGCTTGCGGTGCCGACAAGGAGGTCTCTAAGCTCCTGTACGCCAAGGCGGGCATTCCCATTGCCCCCGGCCTCGCGCTCGAGGTGGGCGATGAAGTCGATATCGATCATATCGTCGAGGTTTGTGGTGAGCGCTGCTTTGTGAAACCGGCCGTCAACGGTTCCAGCTATGGCATTTCCCTGGTCCATGAGCCCTCCGAGCTGCCCGCGGCAATCGCCAAGGCGTTTGAGTACGGTGACAAAGTGCTGGTCGAGAAGTGCATCGAGGGTACCGAGATCACCGTTGGCGTATACGGCGAGGATGACGTGCGCGCCCTGCCGATTGTCGAGATCCGTAAGCCCGAGGACTGCGAGTTCTACGATCTGGACGTGAAATATGTCGACCCTACGGACATCCATCGCATTCCGGCGCAGATTTCACCCGAGAACTATGCTCGTGCCCAGGAACTTGCCTGTGCCGCTCACAAGGCCCTCGGTTGCCTGGGCATCTCGCGCAGCGATTTTATCGTGAGCGAGGACGGCCCCGTTATCCTCGAGACCAATACCATTCCCGGCATGACCGATACGTCGCTGTATCCGGATGAGATCCGCCACACCGACGACATGACGTTCCCGCAGGTCTGTGACAGCCTGATCCGTATGGGCCTTCGTCGAGCGGGCATTGCATGCTAATCGAGGACGCGGTTTCGTCAGGAACGCCGCAGTTTGTCATCGACTCCTATGCCACGCTTGCCGAACGCGCCAAAACGCAGTCCTTCGGCCTTATCGAGGAAGATGTGATTGTCCTCGATACCGAGACCACGGGTCTTTCGGTGCAGGACAATGAGCTGATCGAGATCTCGGCGGCCCGTCTTTCGGGCCGCGAGGTCGTCGACCGCTTCGATACCTTCGTGCATCCCAAGCAGCTGATTCCCGCCGAGATTACCGAGCTCACGAGCATTACAAATGCCGATGTGGCAGATGCCCCGTCGGCCGTTGAGGCCGTCGCCGCTCTCGCCGATTTTGTCGGTGGTTGCCCGGTGATCGCACATAACGCCACGTTCGACCGCTCGTTTATCGAGTCGGTCAAAGGCGGCGTCAACGTGAGCGATATTTGGATCGATTCGCTGGCGCTGTCGCGCATCGCGCTTCCGCGCCTGGCCTCGCACAAGCTGTCTTTTATGGCCGATCTGTTTGGCTGTGACTCGGTATCACACCGTGCCAATGCCGACGTCGACGCTCTGTGTGGCGTATGGCGCGTGTTGCTCGTGGCGCTCACCGACTTGCCCCAGGGCCTCATGACGCGCCTAGCCGACATGCACTCGGATGTGCCTTGGTCCTATCGTCCTATCTTCTCATTCTTGGCAGGGCAGAACCCTGGTTCTATCTTCTCTCTCAGCGCCGCTCGTGCTGACGTTCTCAAGGCCGATCGCGCCGACGATCGGGTGGACGCCGACGAACTGCCGGTCCTCAAGATGCCGAGTCGTGAGGAGATTGAGGCAGACTATGCGCCAGGTGGCCTGGTCAATCGCATGTATCCCACCTACGAGCCGCGTGATGAGCAGATCGCGATGGCGCTCGAGGTCCGCGATGCGCTGGTCACGGGCACTCATCGTGTAATTGAGGCGGGCACGGGCGTTGGCAAATCGATGGCCTATCTGGTGCCTTTTGCCGAGGCAGCACGCCGTAACAACATCACGGTTGGTATTGCGACCAAATCGAACAATCTTGCCGACCAGCTCATGTACCATGAGCTGCCAAAACTTGCCGAGCAACTGGACGGTGGTCTGTCATTTTGCGCTCTCAAGGGGTATGACCACTATCCGTGCCTGCGCAAGCTTGAGCGCATGAGCCGAGGCCAGGTCGAGATTACCACCAAGCGCGATCCGGCGGACACGCTCACGGCGGTCGCGGTCATTATGGCGTACGTCTGCCAATCAGCCGATGGCGACCTCGACTCGCTCGGCATTCGGTGGCGCAGCGTCAACCGCCCCGACTTTACGACGGCCTCGCGCGAGTGTGCCCGTCGCCTCTGCCCGTTTTTCCCTGATAAATGTTTGGTCCACGGTGCTCGCCGTCGTGCGGCGTATGCCGATGTGGTGGTCACCAACCATTCCCTGCTGTTCCGCAATGTCGCGGCTGAGGGCAGGATTTTACCCCCGATTCGTCATTGGGTAATCGACGAGGCCCATTCCATCGAGCGCGAGGCGCGCCGCCAGTGGGCGCGCGTGGTGTCGGCGGACGAATCACGCGTTCTGTTTGAGCGCCTGGGTGGCTCGAGCACCGGCGCGCTAAGCCAGGTTTCCCGTGATTTGGCAACCACCGAGGGTTCTACGCTCTATTTGGGCCTTACTGCCAAGGCGACGTCGACGGTTGCGCGCGCGAGCATGGCAATCGCCGACGTGTTCGATGGCGTTCGCGAGCTCGGCCGCCGTGCCCGTGGGGGTTATGACAATGCCAATCTATGGATTGGCCCCGAGTTGCGCGAATCTGACGACTGGCATGATTTCTTACAGTCGGCCTACACAGCCATCGACGCATTGGAACAAGCTGACAAAAGCGTCGAGGCGCTGGTGCAAGCCGTCGCCGCCGACAAGCCCGAGGTTGTTGTCGACCTGGGTGATATCTCGCGCCGCCTGCACGAGCTTGCTGAGAACCTCAAACTCATCATTGATGGCACCGATGAACACTACGTGTATTCGCTGCAGGTTAATCGCAGGTTGCGTGCCGGCGGAGAGTCAATGACCGCAGAGCGCATCGACATTGGCGAGGCCTTGGCAACTGAGTGGCTGCCCGAGGTTCACACGGCTATCTTTGCCTCGGCGACCATGACGGTGTCCAAAAGCTTTGAACACTTTAACCACGCGGTCGGCCTCGATCGCATCGGTGCTTCAACATCCTCATCGCTGCACTTGGACTCGAGCTACGATTTCGATTCGAACATGGCTGTAGTCGTTGCAGGCGATATCCCCGATCCGCGCGATCGTGAAAGCTATCTTACGGCGCTCGAGCGCGTGCTGGTCGACGCCCATCTTGCCATGGGCGGATCGGTGCTCACGCTGTTCACCAATCGGCGCGACATGGAAGACCTGTACGCCCGCGTTGAGCCCAAGATGGCCCGTGCGGGTCTGGAGCTCAACTGCCAGCAGCGCAACTCATCTCCTCGTCGCCTGCGCGACCGGTTTATCAACGAGCCGACCTCGTCGCTTTTTGCGCTTAAGGCCTTCTGGGAGGGGTTTGACGCCAGCGGCGAGACGCTGCGTTGCGTCATCATTCCCAAGCTGCCGTTCTCGAGCCCCACGGACCCGCTCTCGTGCGAGCGCAACCTGCGCGAAGACCGCGCTTGGGCGCGCTATTCGCTGCCCGAGGCGGTGCTCGAGGTCAAGCAGGCGGCCGGCCGCCTTATCCGCTCGTCGACCGATTGCGGCGTGCTGATTCTGGCCGACCCGCGCCTGGTGACGAAGGGCTACGGAAAGAAGTTCTTAACGTCGCTGCCCACGAGCTCCTATCAGCGCATCGAATCGGCGCAGATCGGTCACTATCTGCAAGTGTGGCGCGCACGCCACGAGCGGCGGCGCTAAAGCGGACAGACGAGGGTTTTTGCCATTTCGCACAGACGCTTTGACAAGGCGGGGTCATCCAAGATGCGGATGGCTCCGCCCGCTGCGATTATCTGGCTCAGTAGCCAACGCTCGGAGCCGTAATGCACAGTTACCGTTGCCTTGTCTGCCCCGCTGCGCTCGATGAGGGTGATGCCGGCCCAGTCCAGATGCTCCGCCATATCGAATGGCATCAGGAGCTTTGCGCTACGCTGCGTCCGGGCAAGGGAATCGTGGAGGGATGCGACGTCCGGTGCGTGAGGCACGACGGAGTCTTCCGTCAAGGTGAGTCCCTCGATTTTATCCATGCGATAGGTGCGCTGCTCATCGACCGCGATGTCCCAGGCAATTAGGTATGTTTGGTCGCCGTTTGCCGTAATGCGCAAGGGGTCGACCAGACGCTCGCGTGGCCGCGCATCGTCCATCGAGCGATACGAGATGCGGCAGCGAACGCCGTCCTGAATGGCGCAGCTCAGCTGCTGCCAGTGCGACCCGTGGTTGACGGTGTCAAAGACGCGCTGGTTATAGCCGAGCTCTTCGGGCAGAAGAGCATGTCGAATCCGAGCCGCCGCCTGGGGCTCGATCCCCAACGATTCAAGTTCATGGTTGAGCACAGCGCCTTCGGCGGCACTCAGGCGCAGCGGTAGCACACGCCCGGCGTCACCGGTGAGGACCACACGCTCGCCGCGGCATTCGCAGATGATGCGCGCGCCCGATTCTCGGTCCGCGAGCGTCGAGACGATCTCGAGAATCTCGTCGAGCGACACCCCCGTGATGTCAAAGCGGCTGCAAATCTCGGTTCGTGTCATGCCGTTCTCGCCGGCGGCGTAGAGGGCCTCCATGATGTCGATGGCGCGCGAGAGTCTCTGCTCGCTGGTGAGTTTACGCACGGGCATGCTCACGCACCGTCCTTTCAATGAGGTGGTTCCACGCCTGCTTGAGCGATTTGGGGGCCATGGGCCTCATGCCGTCCGTGGCGTGGGCCATGCAAAATGAGGCGGCGGCTTCAAGGTCACGCACGTCAACGGTCCAGGTCCATCCCGCATCGGTGTGTGCGAGCTCACCTCGCCCGCGCGTGAGGCCGTTGATCATATCGATCTGCGTCTGAGGGGCGAACGAGAACGTGGCTGCAACGGGCGGTCGGTCGGCAAAATCGAATTCAAAGAACAGATAGTCGTTGAGATTGAAGTCCGCGGGGATGGCGTAGGCCTTCGAAGGACGCCAGGCGCGAACGATACGGTCGCAGCGGAATGTCCTGATGTCGTCGGTGACATTGTCGAGGCCGCAGAAGTACGCCACGCCCTCGCGCTCGAACATGCCGTAGACGCAGACGGTACGTTCTTTCTGCTCGCCGCGTCCGTTCTGATATAAAAATCGCAGCGCGCACCGCTCGGCAAAGGCGCTCCATACCGCATCGACGGTGGGAGAGCGGCGGATCGGTGCATCGTCCACCGCCGACATGCCGGTGAGGTAGGCAATCTTGGAGCGAATATCGGCAAGCGGCGCGGCAAAGGTGGATGAGCCGGCCGCTAACGTCTGGTCGATGGCGTTGAGCAGGATATCGGCGTCGTCTGCGGTGATGAGGCCGCCTGCCGCAAACGTGTGCTCGCGGTCGATTGTCCACGAGCTTTCCTCGGTCTCCTGCGCACCGGCGGGGCGAACCTCCTTGATTAAGATGCCACGCTCGAGCAGTTTGTCACGATCGCGCCGAAACTTGCGCTTATCCGAGTCGATGTTGCCCGAGCCATATCCCAGGTCAGAATCCAAGACGATCTGCTCGGTCGTCAGCGGTTCGGGGGAGCTGTTGAGCACAAAGAAAAGATTGAGGATGCGCTGGGCCGTTTTATCGAAACTGGGCTCCGAATTCCCCTTTTTAATTGTCGCGGTCGCGTCGCTTGCCGTCATAGAGTCCTCGCATGAGAAGGTGGTTTGCTGCCATGATTTTAGTCCGATATGGAGATTAGGCTATATCCTTGTCCGCTCGGGGCGTTAAGATGGCCCGAATTCGGTCGTTTGCGCTCGCTCGGGGTATACTTTCGACTATATACGGTTCTAATGTGCATGCATTGGGCCTATTTGTCGGATTATGGATGTGGAGCGCACATGGCGAACACCCAGAACTATATTAACCACCTGCTGCAGAACACCGGCATCACGCCGGCATGCAGCGAAGAAGAGCGCTTGGCTGCCGAGGATATCGCTCAGATCTTCCGCAACCACGGCTTTGATCCCGAGGTTCAGGAGTTCAATGCCCCGGCGCCCAGCAGGTTGGCATTTGCCGTTACCGGTATTCTTGCGTTTGCCGGCGCCCTGCTGATGGGCATCGGCGGCGGCATCGGCTTGGTCGGCACCTTGCTGGCCATTGTCGGCGCCGTTCTTTACGTGCTCGAGCGCACGGGCCACCCCGTGGTTTCACGCCTGGGCAAGACGGGCGTGAGCCAAAATGTCATCGCCTACCACAAGGCCTCGGGCCCGCTCGCGTCTCCGCGCAACCGCCCGGTGGTCGTTGTCGCACACTACGACTCTCCCCGTGCCGAGCTGCTCGCCCGCGAGCCCTATGCTTCGTATCGTGCGCTCATCGCCAAGCTGTTGTCCGTTGCCACGGTTGCCCCTGCTGCCGTTGCCATCTTGCGTATCCTGCCGCTCCCCGGCGCGCTCAAGGTTCTGCTGTGGATTGTCGCGATCCTCGCTTCCCTCGTTGCGCTCGCCAACGCGGCAAACATCATTTCTAACCGCTACATTCTTCCCTATACGTCCGGCGCGGTGTGCAACAAGTCTTCTGTCGCCGCTATGCTCGGCGTTATGGACAACGTTGCTCCCTTCCAGGGCGAAAACGAGTTTCCCGACGATGTTCCGTTCGATACCTATTTTGGGGAGCAGAAGCGTCGTGCCGAGGAGATGGCGCGCGCAGCAGCGGAGTATGCCGCGGCCCAACAGCAAAACGACTACGGCAACACCATCGAGTATGAAGAGCCTACCTACGCCGAGGATGAGTTCGGTCAGCCGATTGCTCCCGACGCTCAGGCCGAGCCCGAACAGGGTGAGGATTTCGACGAGCAGATCGAGGGCTTTGAGGGTGCGTCTGCCGACGAGACGCTGATTGGCGCCATTGTGCCCGAGGATCAGAATCAGGCTGTCCAGGCCGAAGAGTTCAATGACGAGGTTTCCGCTGCCGAGCCGGCGGAGGAGCCTGTCGCGGCCGAGCCCGAGCCCAAGCTCTATCGCAATGCCGCCGGCAACATCCGCTTTGGTTCGGATGCCATCCGTGCGCTCGGGATGCTTCCCGAGTCCTGCACGCTCGATTACGAGGAGGGCGAGGAGCCGACGTTTGAGCCCGAGCCTGCCCCCGTCGTGACTGCACCTGCGCCCGCCGTCACCGTGGATGATGAGTCTGCCGCGGTTACCGCTGCCGTTGCCGAGCCCGAGGCGGTGTCCGCGATCGATCCCGCGGCAGGACTGGACATTTTGGCCCCCGCCGCGCCGGCGCAAGACGTTGCGGACGAGCCTGACGACGATTACGTTGAACAGCCGAGGCGCGTGTCTTACGAGAGCGATACTGATTTTTCGGCCGAGATTCCCGCGGCAACGCCCCATGCCGATATTGCATCCGCGTTCTCTTCGATTGGCGCCAGTGCTTCCAACTTCTTTAAGGGTGCGCTTGCAAAGGGCAAGAAATTTGTCGACGATTTCGAGGAGAAGCGCGCTGCCGCACGCGAGGCTGCCGAGCAGGAGGCTATCGCTCAGCAGCAGGCAGCCGAGGCGGCACGTGAGCGCGCGGCGCAAGAGCTCGAGCAGAACGAGGCTATGCAGTCCGTGCCCGTCGACGCTGCCGAAGCTACAACGTCCTTTGAGTCCCAGCAACCGGCGTCCACGGATGTTGTTGAGGCGACGACGTCTTTCGAGGCTCAGCAGCACGTCGATAGCACCATGTCGTTTGATGCCGCGCAGTTCGATTCCACGATAACGTTTGAAAAGCAAGGCACCGCGATTGCCGAGCCCCTTCCTGTTTCCGATGAGCAGGGCGACGCGGCAGACGATGGCGAGCCCATTGATGCTGCCGAAATTCAGGATGCTGCCGAGGACGAGTCCGTCGAGGTCAACTCTGACGAAGAGCAATACGCGGCAGCCGATCAAGGTGATTCGGCCGAGGTCGAGCAGGAGGAGGTGCCTGCGGTTTCCGAGACTCCCGAGACGGATGAGTCGAGGCCTTACTCCACGCAGATTTTCACCATGCCGACCCCGAGTGGTTCCGGTGCCACGGTTGCCAATGTCGCTCCCACCCAGGACGAAACGGTCGATTCCCTTATGGCCCAGATTTCCTCCCAAGCATCGCCGCGTCCGCAGATGAATGTTCCCGATCCGGCGTCGGCACCGTCGCCTGCACCCTCCTCGTCTCCGCTGGCTTCGGTCCCCGATCCGTCGCTGCCGTCGATGAAGCAGACAAACGTTGCGTCTCGTACGTCGCTGTTCGACCTTCCCGATCCCTCCGCACAGGTCAACGACCCCTTTGCTACCGCCCAGGGTCCCGAACCCACATCGGCACCCGTTGCGCCTCCTATGCCCGTTGCGTCGGGCGCACAGCCGATCGAGACCATTTCGGCTCCCGCCCCTGCGGCACCCAAGTCTCGCAAGCGCGGCCTGGGCGGCCTGTTCGGTCGTAAAAAGAAAAACGAACAGGACAGCATGAGTGACTGGCTGGGCGTCGAAGACGATTACGATGCCAAGAAGTCCGGTCGCGGCATCGGTTCGTGGGATAATTTCGAGGACGACAACGATGGCTGGAAGGGCGGCGCTACGTCTTCCGACGGCGCTTCTTCCGAAGATATGCTCTCGGCTGTCGCCTCTATGGGTGACGATGAGCTGCTCGGTCACGATATCTGGTTTGTGGCAACGGGCGCCTCGGATTGTGATGGCGCCGGCATGAAGGCCTTCTTGGCTTCGCATCGCGATAAGCTCCGCGGCGTATTCTTCATCAATCTTGAATCCGTCGGCGCCGGTAGGCTTTCGGTGGTGACGGTTGAGGGCGAACAGCAGCTGCTCAAGGGCGATCGCCGCATCATGAACCTGGTCAGCAAGGTGTGCAAGTCGTTCCATGTCGATTGTGGCGCGCTCGAGATGCCCTATGCCAAGACCGATGCCTATGCCGCGCTCGAGGCGAGCCGCCGAGCCCTCACCATCGCCGGCGTGGACGGCACGCGCCTGGCTTGTGCTCGTACCGAGGACGACTTGCCCCACAATGTCAACCCGACGAACATTGCCACGGTATCCGAGGTCGTGACCGAGGTTATCCGCCGTTCGTAGACGGAGCTCTAAGGAGTCAACGTGTTTTCGTATATTAAGCGCCATTGGCCTGTCTACGTGATTTTGACCTTGATTGCCATTGCGTTAGGATTTGGGGCTGCCTACATCGTGGGTGCGAAGGGCTCGACCCCCGCCTCCGCAATCAGCGAAGAGGTGGAGCAAGAACAGAGCACGGGCGCCGATGGGATTCCTGAGTCCGAGCAAGCAATCGTTGATGGTGGATCTTCGTCTGCAGAGTAGATGCGGCGATTTAGATGATTGAAAGCGGGCGAGCCGGGGGACTGGCTCGCCCGCTTTTTCATCGCGCTAACGCTTCTTTGGGATTGACCTAAGGCGAGCGAACCATAGGGCTGCGGCACCCGAGGTCAGGAGCGCGGTGATGCAGGCGGCGATGGGAGCTGATCCTGTTGCCGGTAGGTCCCGCGGTAGGGTACAGCGTTGAATGACACTGTCCTCGTCATGTGACTCAAGTTTATCGCCGCCGCCGTTGCGGCAAAGATCGACGCGTGCGCTGTTGGTGAGTGCAGTTTGGGGTGTGTAAGCCGACGTTGCCTGCATGTGCACGACTGCGCCCCGAGCATCTGTGCCAAGGATTGCTTTGGCATCGTCAAGGTCGTCGTGCTCATCTTTGAGATCATCGCGGGTCCAAGAATCCGTATCGCTTCGAGTCGTAAAGTCGGCGGCTACCGCACCGTATTCAATGCGAATGCCCGTCACGACGGTATTGGATGCAAGGTCGAGTTCTTTCGCCTCGAGTGTGGCGGATTCCGTGGTCGAGACATCCGCCTTCCAGAGGTGCCAGCCGTCGTAATCGACGAGGCGGCAATCTTCACCCAGACTCTCTTTTACTTCGTCGGACTCAAGCCAAGGATTTTCGTGCCCATCGTCAAGCGTCGCGTTTGCCGGCTCATCGACGTCTGTCGAGTCCAACGGCGTCGTGCGATACCACACGTTGCACAGACCGTTGAGGTCGCCGATGGCGACGGGGGTTTCGATTGAGACGAATCTCGCCGTGCCGTCTTTGGCGCACTCAAGATCATCGGTAATCGTAAACTCATCAACCCAAGTAGCGGAATCGTTTCGAGCATCGATGGTATAGGAGAAAAGTCCGTCCGTATTGGTTTGCATCGCGGCGCGGTTTTTTCCATCGCCGTTAGCCAACAGACCCTTCCCGATAGGTTGGACAAGTTCCTGACGCTTGTCGACCTGTCCTTTGATCTCGATGGGCGCATCCTTCATCGCGACGGATTGGACTTCTCCCGTATCCTTTATTTCAAACGTTATCTCCTCGGCAAGGTCATAGGTCCGCGGAGACATCGTTTCGCGCAACGAGTAGGTGCCGGGTGCAAGATGTTCGATGCGGTGCGGCTTGTCGGATGAGGTCCAGGAGTCTATTTCGGTTTTATCGGGACCATATAAGGTGAGCTGTGCGCCTTTCACTTCCTGCTCTCCGCTTGCATCGACCTTGGAGATATCAACCTTGGTGTAATCGTCGGATACGTTAAGCCGTGCTTCCACAACGGGTGTTTTCTGGTCGGCATAGGTAAGGTCGACGATATGGTGCGTCCGGTCGAGTAAGAAGCCGGTCGGCGCTTGAGTCTCGACAACCTCGTAGCGTGCGGTGCCAGATCCCAGCGGGAGGTCGTCCGCGCGTGCTTCTCCAGTTTCATCCGTCGTGACGGTAGCGACAGTCTCACCGTCGAGCGCGGCAATGCTACCGTCGGGGCGCACGATATCACCTGAGGCACGGATCTCAAAGATGGCGCCCGCGAGGCTGCTGCCGTCTACGGCATCGGTTTTAACGATCCTGATGTTTCCGGTCGCGGCGCGGTCATAATACGAGACGATTGCAACGGGCGTTAGGTTTATATCGGCGGGTATGTTTACCTCGATCTCCTCGCCGACAAGATAGGGCTCTTTGGCCGAGGTTTCGCGTACATAATAGGTGCCCGGCACGAGCGATTCGGGCAGTGTGACGGTCCCAGTCGCGTCAGTCGTAAAGGTGTCCATTACGTTATGTGTTGGATACCAGCAAGTTTGTGAGACAGGTTCGTGATTGCTGTCGAGTAGTTGGAAGGTGAATCCGGCTAGTGGAACAGAAGCGCCTGTTTGGGCATCGCGTTTTATAATTTGGAGATGCGTCGACAGAGCGTGGTTGTCCACGATATATTGAAGCTCGGCGCCGTCGGAAATCTGATTGGCCCCGACGGTCCATTCCCCTGCACGTTTAAAACCCTCGGGGACGGTTTCCGGAACCTCGCGAACGGTGTAGCCGGCGCGGTCGTATGGGATGGCTCCGTGGACACCGGCGGGTCGCTTGCCTGCGCCGAACCATGCTTCTGACGGATCTTTGGTGGAGGCAAAGCCATAGATGTTTGTGGTCAGTGTGCCAACAACCTGCTGAGAGCTGTTGCTGACAACTTCAAAGACAACACCACCCGCCGGCTGCTCCAGGCCGGATTGGTCGCTATTGCTGTAATCCTTGAATTTGGAAATCTCAAGGTCAAACGCAATGGGGATATCGGAAATGCGAGATTCGATCTCGACCACGCCTGAATCGCCGAGTTGGTCGGCTCCAACGGTGTAAGACCAACTGTCACCGGAGGGCAAATAGCCCTCGGGCGCCTTCGATTCATAGATGGTAAAGGTTCCCAGGGGGACATCGGTGAGGGTAGCTCGACCGCTTTCATCGGTCCTGAGAGTTTGTGTCCATCCAGGGGTTGATTGCGATACGCACACGAATTCTGCTCCTGCGAGCGAAGCCCCAACTTGGGGGCCTGCATTCGTTGCGGCGTCGAGTTTTACGACATGCAGGGTGATGGCGCCGGGTTGTTCATCGATGGCGACCTGCCCGCCATCATTCCCCGTGGTAAAGGCAACGCGATCGGGGCGGGGGACATAGCCGGCCGGCGCCTTCGTTTCAACTAGGTAGTATGCCGTGTTGGGTAGGAGTGTTGCCTGCGCTCGACCGTTGCTGTCCATCTGGACGGTGCCGACACGCGCGCCGCTGGCGCTCTCAAAAATATCGAATGTTGCCCCGGTAAACTGATAGGTATTGTTTCCGCTGGTAATAACAGTGTTCGCAGACTGCTTTTGGAAGGAAACAGAGACCGCCGGCAGTACATAGAGCATGTCTTGACGTCTGCTGCCGCCCGATACGGTTCCTAGATAGCGCCGCGCGCGGTGCGGAGCGGCTTTGAGGCTTCCTGATTTTGCGCTGTCGTGGAGCCACCGCGCAGCCGCCACGACTTCATTGTCGGCGGTAAAGTGCCCACTCTTGGTTTTGCCCTGAGCGGTCGTGTAGGAGTAGGTGCCGTCGACATGGGTAGTGCCGTTGAGCATCCATACGGCAAGCTGGGTGGCGGCGCGGGCGCGATCGGGTGAAAGATGGTAACCGCCAAACGACGTGGCGGTAGGATATCCGTGACAAACGATTGCCGCGAACTCGTCGTCGAGCCACACCCAGCCTTGATCAAAGTTGAGCCATGGACCGCCCGGCTTGGTGGGCCCGGGGCGTTCCTGGTTCATGCAGTAGGCAATCGAGGCGTCTTGAGCTTCATACTTGCCGATGAAGAAGGGCCCACAATCATCGCTAATAGTACGGAAGCCGAGCTGGTCGTAGCCATCGACGGCAAATGCGGCTCCCGGTGCCAGGCAGCCGAACAGCAGGAAGAGGAGCAGGAGCAGCGGACCTGTTGCGATTGCGCTGTGGACAGAGTGCGTGGGTGCGTTGGACATGGCTGCTCCTTATCCCTCGTGCGCCGCATGGGGAGGTTGCGACGCGTAGGATGAGGCTACCCCCGAGGTTCATGCGGGTAAGTACCGGAGCCTGACCAAAAGCTTGCCCAATTCCTGACAAATTGAGCTCAAATACAACAATCAGGCAAAAGCGCAGGTAGAAGATAAGGAGAACAGGAGGCCAAAGGTCCTCATCTCCACAATTGATGCGATTTTCAAACGAATCTCCACGGCTAAAACAAGCATCGCCACCCTTGTATCGAACAAGACAACCGCGTTATACTAGCCAACACACAAGCGGGCATCGCCAAGTGGTAAGGCATCAGCTTCCCAAGCTGACACTCGCGGGTTCGAGTCCCGTTGCCCGCTCCATTCGAATTTCAGGCACGGTAACGTTTCGTTACTGTGCCTTTTTCAATAAAGTGCCGGGACTCGAACCCGACAGGGTGCGAGCGTTAAATAAACGCGAAGCGTTTATAGCGAGCAGGCAAGGTCGCCGATAGGCGACCGCAGCCGGTGCGGATTTGCGAAGCAAATACGCGGACGTCCCGTTGCCCGCTCCATCGAGCGCGGGAGACCTTGGGACGGCCAATTCAACAAAGTCTTCCCCATCGTCTCCGTGAATCCGAGGAGATCGACCGCAGCCGGTGCGGATTTGCGAAGCAAATACGCGGATGTCCCCATGCCCGCTCCAATTCCAAAATGTTAGGTTAATGCCTGCTGCCCATACTCGCACCCGCGCACGGTACAATGGTTGGGTTACGACCAACGTGCCAATAACCAAAAAGGAGCCGCTATGATCGATCGCTATACCCGCCCGGAGATGGGACATATCTTCTCCCTCGAGAACAAGTATGCCATTTGGCAGGAGATCGAGGTTCTGGCCTGCGAGGCCCAGGCGGAGCTCGGCAAGATCGGCATTTCTAAAGACGAAGCCCAGTGGATCCGCGACCATGCCAACTTTGAGAAGGCGAAGGTCGATGAGATCGAGGAGGTCACGCGCCACGATGTCATCGCCTTCCTGACCAACATGAAGGAATATATCGACGCCGATGTTCCCGAGGGCGAGCCCAAGCCTAGTCGCTGGGTTCACTACGGTATGACCAGCTCCGACCTGGGTGATACTGCTCTGTGCTATCAGCTTACTCAGGCGTGTGACCTGATTATCGAGGACGTCAAGAAGCTCGGCGTGATCTGCAAGCGCCGCGCCTTCGAGGAGCGCAATACGCTCTGCGCCGGACGCACCCATGGCATCCATGCTGAGCCGATGACCTTCGGCATGAAGTTTGGCTCTTGGGCATGGGAACTCAAGCGCGACCTTGATCGTCTTGAGGATGCTCGCAAGAACGTTGCCTTCGGTGCCATCTCCGGTGCCGTCGGCACCTACAGCTCCATCGAGCCGTTCGTCGAGGAGTACGTCTGTGAGCACCTGGGTCTGGTTCACGACCCGCTGTCCACGCAGGTCATCAGCCGCGATCACCACGCCTATCTTGCCGGCGTGCTTGCCACTACAGCGGCTACCTGCGAGCGCATCGCGACCGAGGTCCGCAACCTGCAGAAGACCGATACACTCGAGGCCGAGGAGCCCTTCCGCAAGGGCCAAAAGGGCAGCTCCGCCATGCCGCACAAGCGTAACCCCATCACCATGGAGAAGGTCTGCGGTCTGTCGCGCGTCGTGAAGTCCAACGCCCAGGTCGCCTTCGACAACGTCGCCCTGTGGCACGAGCGCGACATTTCGCACTCTTCCGCCGAGCGTGTCGCCCAGGCCGATAGCTTTATCGCGCTTGACCATATGTTCCAGTGCCTCATTCGCGTTATCGACGGCCTGCAGCTGTATCCGGCCCGCATGATGGCCAATCTCAACAAGACCCGCGGCCTCATCTTCTCCTCCAAGGTCCTGCTTGCCCTCGTCGATACGGGTATCACCCGCGAGGATGCGTACGCCATTGTGCAGGAGAACGCCATGGCCACCTGGCACGAGGTGCAGGATTGTGTCTCTGGCCCCACCTTTAAGGAGCGTCTCGAGGCCGATCCGCGCTGCACCGTCAGCCAGGAGAAGCTCGACGAGATTTTTGATCCGTGGGACTTCCTCACCCGCATCGATACGGTCTTCGATCGCCTGGAGCAGCTGAGCTTCGAGTAGGGTTAACCTAATTCGACCGCTTGCGGATGCATTTCAACCTTTGGCGCCTTGCCCGTCTTGGGCGAGGCGCTTTTTTTACTGTCGCATATGCGCCCGGGTAATAAAATGAACTCCGACTGCTGTTTCGATGAAAGGGGGCACGTGCCCAGACGCATCAAGCGGGCCACCATCGTCTCGTTTACGCTCATACTCCTTGTTGCCGTCTGTGCGGGCGCCCTGACGTATACCGTTCGAAGCAGTTCTTCCTCCTCGAATGAAGCCGATAGAGATCTCCCGGTGCTCAAAATCGGCGTTACGGATAACGACCCCTATGTGTATGTCGATACCACGGGCGATTACGCCGGTATCGATATCGACATCGCCCGCGAGGCCTGCAAGCGTGCGGGGCTCAAGCCACAGTTTGTCGATATTGACTGGAACGATCGCGACCGGCTGCTCAAAAACGGTGATATCGATTGCCTGTGGTGTGACTATTCTCCCTGTTATCGCGAGGATAAGTATTACTGGACCGAGCCGTATCTAACCGTGACGGTCTCGGTTGCCGCCAAGAAAACGAGTGGCATCAAGTCCTTGGCACATCTCGATGGAAGTAAGACCATTGCGGTGATTGCGGGTTCGGTGAGTGAACGCCGATTGCTTGCGGGGGATCTGGGGGTCTCGTCGGACGTTCAAATCAAATCATATGGCTCTGCCGAACTCTGCAAAGCCGCTCTAGTCAAAGGGTACGTTGACTGCTGGATGGCGGATGTCCAGTCGCTTGACCGACTCGTTGCTCAGTATCCCGGCGTTTACCGTGTGTTTGCCGACAATGTTATGACGGTTGACCTGGGCGTCGCGTTTGATGACAGCTATGAAGGATCGGTCGTAAAGGATCTCAATACCGCGCTGTTCGACATGGATCGAGATGGCACGATTGACCGTATTGTGGGCAATTACAAGACAGGAGCGACGACGGGCGGGCAAGGAGGAAATTCATGACAACTGATGAGCACCGCTTGAGTCGAAAGACTCTGAACGTCATAGCTGCCAGCGTTATTGTCAGCGCCGTCTTGTTAGGCCTGTTGTATACGGTTGGAACCCATCGCTGCCTCGAAAAAACGCTTGGGTTTGGCCAAGAAACCATGGTGTTTTTGGAGAACGCTTGCGAAAAATATGACCGCTACGAACAGGGGAGAAAAACCGAGGCGACGCACGATTTGCTCGCCGCGGTCGAATCGTTTGTGACGTTCCTGTCCTCTGATCGCGTTGAGGTTAACGACGATCTTATCGAGCAATTTGTCCATGCCGAGAACCTTTCGGGGCTGATGGTCATGGACTCCGATGGCCATATGGCTGCCCACTACGACATCGATGGTCGCGATCCGCTCATGTTGTGGCGAGATGAGTTGGCCTGTTCGCCGGTCGCATCGATGTATCAAGGTTCCAAAGTGACCTACTCAACTGTCGATGAGCGCCGTGGTGTCGTTTTTGCCGTCTGTGCTGTTCCGTATGGCGACGGCGTTGCCCTGGCATACCGCTCACTTGTTTCCGATACGGCGGACGACTATTCATATGCCATAGCCGACGTGCTTTCGAACAGTACCTTCCACCAGGGTCCCACGGTGCTTGTTATGGAGGATGCGGAGATTGTCTCATCCAACAGTGCCGATGCTGACGTGTCGCTCGCCCGACTCCTCACCAGCGTAGGAGTTGAGTGGAAAGACGACGGCCTGACGCGCATCGAATATCGAGGAGACGAATGGTATGCCGTGCGTGCGGCATATAAGGACTACCGCCTGTTTGCGCTATATCCCAAATCTGAGGTCATGTCTGACAGGATTTCATTTGTCGCCGTCGGCGTCTTGGTGTGTCTTGCGTTTTGGGTCGTGGTGCTGTTGGCTCGAAATATCGTTGACCACCGCAATTTGGTCGAAAAGGATAAACAGCTCGGCATTATCAATGCCATAAGCGCCATCTACGATTCGACCTTCCTTTTGCATCTCGACACCCTCGAGATCGAGGGGATCAATATGTCGCCGGCGATAGCGAAGATATTTGCCGAGCACAGCGAGGCATATGACTTTATGGACACGGTCTGCCGGGATATCGTGAGCCCCGAAAGCCGCGAAGCGGTTGTGGGACTCGTAGATATAAGTTCGCTTCGTGAACGTATGGAGGGCGTACCGTACTTGGCTGCCGAGGTGCGAGATTGTCGAGGCGCTTGGTACTCGCTACAGGTTGTCCCCCAGCATCGCGATGAGCAAGGCCGGCTGGAGTCGGTCGTCGTGGCGACGCACAACATATCGATGGTCAAGCATGCCGAGGAGCTGTCATATCAAGACAAACTGACGGGGCTTCGCAACCGCAACTATCTTGAATCGCGCGGAGATAGCCTGGTAAACGAGGACTTGCCCGTGAGCGTGATTATGTTGGACTGCAATTATCTCAAGCGGACCAACGACATCTATGGTCACGAGATGGGGGATGAACTGCTGCGACGGACGGCGTCCGTGCTGCGGCGGGTGGCTGGTGCGGATTATCTGCCGATGCGCCTTGGCGGCGACGAGTTTTTGCTGATTTGCCCCCATACTGACAACGAGTCTGCGCTCGGGCTGGAACAGGATCTTCGTCTCGGTCTTGCCGCGGTAAGCGATGAGGCCCTGACGGTCAGCGCATCGATTGGCGTGGCGACCGTCGAGACGGCTGGAAATACGCTGGCCGATGTATATCGTGTCGCCGACCACAATATGTATCGGGAGAAGCGCACGGTCCACGCACAGGGTGCGGACTGCTAATCTTGCCCCCGCGAGTCCATGCATCGTAGGATGTTGAATCGGTGCTTGCGATAATAAGTCGGCCCAGGCGGGGATAATAGACGTCTGAAATTTCTTTCTGAGAGGGGATCTCAATGATTAGTTTTGACTACAAGCCGCAGGGTGTATGCTCTCGCAATATTCACCTCAATCTCTCTGACGATGGCAGCAAGGTGCTGGGCGTTGAGTTTACCGGCGGCTGTGACGGCAATCTCAAGGCAATCTCCAAGTTAGTCGAGGGTGCTCCTGCCGATCGCGTAATCGAGGTTCTCGCCGGTAATACCTGCGGTATGAAAAAGACCTCTTGCGCCGATCAGCTTACGCGCGCTATCGAGGCCGCTCGCGCCGAGATCGCCTAATGGGTATCGCCGACCACATCAAGAATGGAATATCGCGCCGTGGCTTTGTGCTCGGCGGTGCTGCCGCGGGCGCTGCCACGGTGCTTGCCGGTTGCTCGAAAAAAACGGGCACCAGCGACGATGCCGCCGGCGAGCCGCAGGTTATCAAGGACGATTCGAAGATTGTCTCGATCACTGATGAGTACGAAGCTGTTGATATCGATCTTGAGCCGGCGGCGTCGTGGACGCTGCCGCTGGGCACGCTGCTGTACTACTGCGATGGCGACTACGCCGCCGCGATGATGGCGCCTGCTTCTGCTCTGCATGCCAATACGCTTGGTGTGCTCAACCTGGGCGATGGCTCGCTTACCACATTAATCGAGGATCCTATCGAGGGCACGGGATATGCTTTTTACGATGTCCGTGCCGGCGATGGCGTGTTTGCGTGGGTTGAGATGAACTTTGCCAATTCATCGTGGAAGCTCTACGCTCAAAATCTGTCGGGCGCCTCGCTCTCTGGCGACGTGGCTGAGCTCGATCGAGGTGGCAAGGACTATGATCCGCCCCTGTTTACGGCGTTCGGGTCATCGGTCATCTGGTATAAAATGCCTTCGGCAGGCGGCAATAAAACGAGTAGTGATTCGTTTTGCTATCGTCGCTCGCTTGATGAATCCAAGGCCGAGGTAATTTGGAAATCGATGGGCCGCTTTGCATCGGCCCCGCGCGCGAGCGACGGCATTTTGACCATCTCGCCGCGTGTCCGCAACGACGAAGGCGTCTACTATGGCATAACGGCAATCGATCTGACCGATGGCAACAACACCAAACGTGCCCAGCTAGTCCTTCCCTCGTCAGTCTCGCCTTTCGAGGCCGTATATATGGGCGATACCTTCGTGTTTTCTATCGAGGCGACCTATAGTGACGTGGGCAGCCTGGGCAACATGGGCACGTATATCGGTAATGAGGGAGGGCCATACCTCTTTCTGTCCCGCGAGCCGCTCGCATGTGCTGCCGGCAAGAAGAATAAATATCTCGTTAAGGTACAGGCATCGCATTTTCTCATCGACACCTCTGCCAAGACCTATGGCTCGCTGTTGTCGCCCGACCGCGCTTTGGAATATGGCGATTATCCAGCTACGGCGGGAAAATCGGACTCATTCCTTACGTACGCCACGGTGCGCAACAGCCAGGGTATACCCGAGACGGTCACCGCACGCCTATTCTCTCTTTAAGCTTAGAGGGGTTAAAAAGGCGCCAACAGGGGAATAAACGCGTTGTAATTGTGAGTACCGCCCGCCGAGCTGCCGCGTCATAGTGGCATCCGGCGGGCTCAGGTGCGTTAAAATGGGCTTGTTCTTAGCTGATTGAGACAGGGGGGCCGTGTTATGGCTTCAGATGCAAAAAAGATTCTGCTGGTCGAGGATGAGAAGGCAATCCGTGACGCCGTCGCTGCCTATCTCGAGCGCGAAGGCTACTGGGTTGTGGGTGTCGGCGACGGCCAGTCCGCGATCGAGGAGTTCGAGAAGCATCAGTTTGACCTGGTCGTGCTCGACCTTATGCTCCCCAAGATCCCCGGCGAGCGCGTTTGCCGCACCATTCGCGATACCTCGGATGTCCCCATCATCATGCTGACTGCCAAGGGCGAGATCGAGGACCGTATTATCGGTCTTGAGCTCGGCGCCGACGACTATCTGATTAAGCCGTTCTCGCCGCGCGAGCTTGTCGCGCGCGTACGCGCCTTGTTCCGCCGTGCCCATCAGGCCGACGAGCCAGCCGTCGAGGTACTCGACTTCGGCGATCTGGTCATCGATATCTCGGGCCACAAGATTTTGGTCGAGGGCAAGGAAGTCGACCTGACGGCTTCCGAGTTTAAGCTGCTCACCACGCTTGCCCGTCACCCCGGTCGCGTCTACAACCGCATGGAGCTGGTCGAGAAGGTGCTCGGCTACGACTTTGAGGGCTATGAGCGCACCATCGATAGCCACGTGAAGAACCTTCGCGCCAAGCTGGGCGATGATCCCAAGAAGCCCAAGTGGCTCTACACCGTCCACGGTGTCGGCTATCGCTTCGAGGCTTCGGCCAAGACCGATAAGTCGGACGAGAAATAGGGAAATCACATATGACACCTGCGCGCTTTGAAATCGGACAAAAGCACAAGCAGGAGAGCGAGGCGGGTTCCAAGGCTAGTTGGAACACGCCTCGTTCCGATTCACGGCCAACGATGAGCTATCCCTCGCGCATGGCACTTGCTTTTGCTCTGACATCGCTCATGACGGTATTGGTGCTGGTGGGCGTGGTCTCTGTTGTGTGGGGCACGGTCTTTTCGGATTACACGCGCTCCAATATCGTCGAGATCGCCAATTCTGCTGCCGAAAAGCTTGCGACGTCGTATGAGGAAAACGGCAACTGGACTGCGGGCGAGCTGCGCACGGTCGCGACATCGAGTTTGGTATCCGACGACCTGAGTATGCAGGTCGTCAACAAGAAGGGCGTTGTCGTCTATGACGACTCATGGCCTTCGGCAAGCGCGACCGCCGATGTGCGCGAGAGCGAATCGGCGTCGAGCAGCTCGAGCGGTAAAAAAGCATCGCATAGCCCGGTCTCGTCTGCTCCAACCGACTCCGATAGCGTTGCCAACGTCGAAATCATAACGTCTTCGGGCGAGCATGTCGGACAGGTAAAGCTATGGGCCATCGGCTCCGATGCCTTGCTCACCAAGGCGGATTCTGCATTTAGGGAGAAGACCTTTAACGCCATGGCCCTCGCCGCGGTTGTTGCAATCTGCATTTCGGTCGTTATCGGATCGCTCGTGTCGCGCATGCTCACCAAGCCGATTCATCGTATTACGAGCACGGCCAAGCAAATTCGCGATGGCGATCTGTCCGCTCGTACTGGTTTGCGCGGTGATGACGAGATTGATCAGCTGGGTGAGACCTTCGATGAGATGGCCACTTCGCTCGAGAAGGATATGAAACACGAGAAGCGCCTGACCTCAGACGTGGCTCACGAACTTCGTACTCCGCTTATGGCCATGCTCGCAACGGTCGAGGCCATGCAGGATGGCGTATATCCTACCGACGATGAGCACTTGGAGACTGTTGCTTCCGAGACGCGTCGCCTGGCTCGTCTGGTGCAGCAGATGCTCGACCTGTCGCGCATGGAAAACAGCACGGCTCCGCTCAACCTTGAGCCGGTGGACATGGTTCCTTTCGTGCGTTCCATCGTCAATGCCCAGGAGCGCCTGTTTGTCGACCGCGATCTGCGCTTGCGCTTTGCTGACGAGACGCAAGGTCACGACGATGTCGTCGAAGCCGATCCCGACATGATCACACAATGCGTCATCAATCTCATGAGCAACGCCATGCGCTATACCCCCGAGGGCGGTTGGGTCGTGGTGTCGGTGCTCAGTGACCGCAAACACGTCAGCGTTGCCGTTTCTGATACCGGCATCGGTATTGCCAAGGATGACTTGTCGCGCATCTTCGGCCGTTTTTGGCGCGCCGATGCCAGCCGTGCCCGTGAGGCGGGCGGTCTGGGCGTGGGCCTCGCCGTGACTAAACAGATCGTCGAGCGACATCATGGCTACATTTCCGTGGAGTCGGAGCTTGGAAAGGGTACGACTTTTACGATTCATCTGCCTCGCGAGCACACGGCGGACGCGGCATCTACTACAATGGAGCACTAGCTTTTCGCTATTCGGTGAAGGAGGGGTTTCGTCCCTGCCGCTCCGAGTTTGCGAAAACGTGCGGGAAAGAACCCGCATTACTGTCGTATTTTGGTAAGGAGTGACTCACGTGACAACGATGGAGCGTCGTCCGGATTCCCGTGGCAAGGTTCGTGATATCTACGATGCCGGTGAAAACCTGCTGATGGTCGCCACCGACCGCATTTCTGCGTTCGACTTCATTCTTCCCGACGAGATTCCGTTTAAGGGAGAGGTGCTCAATCGCATCTCGGCATTCTGGTTTGATAAGTTTGCCGACATCGTCCCCAACCATCTCGTTTCCATCGACCCGGCGGATTTCCCCGAGGAGTTTGCTGAGTATCGTGACTACCTCGCTGGCCGCGCCATGCTGGTTAAGAAGGCCCAGACGATTCCTATCGAGTGCATCGTCCGCGGCTATCTGACCGGTTCGGGCAAGAAGACCTACGACGAGAACGGCACCGTCTGCGGCATCCAGCTGCCTGAGGGCCTGACCGAGGCTTCCAAGCTTCCCGAGCCGCTGTTCACGCCGTCCACGAAGGCCGAGATCGGTGACCACGACGAGAACATCTCGTTCGAGCGTTGCTGCGAGATCGTGGGCGAGGACATCGCCACGCAGATTCGCGACCTTTCCCTCAAGATCTACAAGGCCGCTGCCGAGTACGCCGCGACCCGTGGCATCATCATTGCCGACACCAAGTTCGAGTTTGGTGTCATCGATGGCAAGGTCACGCTGATCGACGAGTGCCTCACGCCCGATTCCAGCCGTTTCTGGCCTGCTGCCAGCTACAAGGAGGGCAAGATCCAGCCCAGCTACGACAAACAATTCGTCCGCAATTGGCTCAAGGCCAACTGGGATATGACGGGGGAGACCCCGCACCTGCCCGCCGAGGTCATCGATGGCACGTCCGAGCGCTATCGCGAGGCCTTCCAGATCATCACGGGCTCCCAGTTCACAAGCATGAAGGAGAACGCATAAGTGAGTACCCGTAGCGCCACGAACAAGCGCACGCAATCCCACGAGGTTACCGGGGTTGCGCGCAAGTCCGCCGCATCTGCTAAGCCTGCCCGTCAGGCAGCGAGCTCTGTCCGCGTCGTGCCGGCTTCGTCTAAGGCACGCCGCAAAGAGCTCGAGAAGGGCGAGAACCTCGAGGGCCTCTCTAAAGAGGAGAAGCGCGCCCGCAAGGCTAAGCAGCGCGCCAAGGAGGACCGCATCTACACGGTGTCGAATATCCTTCTCAAGCAGGATGAGGACTACACCAAGCGCCGTCGTATCTGGTGGGCCGTGCTTACTATCGGCATGGTACTCGTCGTGGCAATTTGGGCTTCGCTCTACTTCGCTCCCGCTGGCATGGTGTCCAGCCCTGTCCAGATGGTCGGCATCGTTTTGTCCTACGTCGTCATTTTGGGTGACTTTATTTACGACTTCGTTCGTATTCGTCCCCTGCGTAACATGTACCGCACGCAGGCCGAGGGCATGTCCGAGAACAAGCTCAACGCTCTTATTGAGCGCGCGGCTGCCGAGGAGGACAAAAAGGACTCCAAGAAGAAATAGCGTTTGCATGCATACTTATCGCTAAGATATAAGGCGCGTCGTTTTTGCGGCGCGCTTTTTACTGTTCTATAGATAGATGGAGTGGCACATGATTCGAGCTGCCCTGACGGTCGAAGAAGCTCTGGAGGGCATGAAGGCCCTGGAGCCCAAGATTAAAAACTATGCGCGTCTGGTTGTCCGCAAGGGCGTAAACGTCAAGCCCGGCCAGGAGGTTGTCGTTCAGTCTCCGGTAGAGTGCGCGCCTTTTGCCCGCGTGGTGGTCGCGGAGGCTTATGCCGCCGGCGCTGGCCACGTGACGGTCATTTGGGCCGATGATGCCGTGACGAGGCTCACGTACGAGCATGTCGATAAAAGCTATTTTGAGCAGACGCCCGAGTGGAAGCGCCTGCAGCTTGATTCACTGGCCCAGGATGGTGCCTGCTTTGTCTTTATCGAGGGGGCGGATCCTGCGGCCCTCAAGGGCATCGATCCAGCCAAGCCGGCCGCGGCATCCAAGGCGAGGAATACGCAATGCAAAGTTTTCCGCCGTGGACTGGATTACAACATCAATCCGTGGTGCATCGCCGGCGCTCCGGTCGTGGCTTGGGCGCACGAGGTGTTCCCGGGAGACGCCGATGAGGTTGCAATCTATAAGCTGTGGAATGCGATTCTGCACACCGCGCGCGCCGATGGCCAGGACCCAGAGAGCGACTGGGAACTCCATGACGCCGCATTCGAAAAGAACCTGCGTTTTCTGAACGACAATCGTTTCGACTACCTGCATTACGCCGCGGCAAATGGAACCGATCTGACGATTGGCATGACGAAAGGTCACGAGTGGGCCGGCGGCAAGGGCAAGACGCCCGAAGGGCACCCCTTCTTCCCCAACATTCCCACCGAGGAAGTCTTCACTTCGCCCGATCGCATGCGCGCCGACGGTATCGTGTACTCGGCCATGCCGCTCATCCACCATGGCAATAAGGTCGACGATTTTTGGATTAAGTTCGAGGGCGGCCGCGTAGTGGACTACGATGCCCGTGTGGGCAAGGCAACGCTCGCAAGCATCATCGATACTGACGAGGGCGCTGCTCACCTGGGAGAGGTCGCGCTCATCTCCAAGAACACGCCGATCCGCGAAAGTGGCGTACTGTTCTACGATACGCTCTATGACGAGAACGCTAGCTGCCATCTCGCGCTAGGTGTCGGTTTCCCCGAATGCATCGAGGGTGGGTATGACATGTCCAAGGAAGAGCTCCTGGAGCATGGCGTTAACGTCTCGAGCACGCACGTCGATTTTATGATTGGCACGGACGACATCGATATTACGGGCATTACGCCTGATGGACGTGAAGTTGTGATTTTCCAGAACGGCCAATGGAGTTGGGAATAGTCCCAGACCGTGGTACAATGCCACCCGCGGGCCGTTAGCTCAGCTGGCAGAGCAGGGGACTTTTAATCCCAAGGTCCAGGGTTCGAACCCCTGACGGCCCACCATAGAATGGAAAAGCGACTGGCGGATGCCAGCCGCTTTTTTGTTGCCGCGACGTGGCTTCGAACCCGAAAGGGCGCGGAGCTGAGTAAACGCGTGAGCGTTTGCCAGCGCAGCGCGCAAGGCGCGAAGCGCCGCAGCGGCCGCCTGCGGAGCAGGCTGAACCCCTGACGGCCCACCCAAAGTAAGGAATACGAAATGAAGACAAATAGATACGGAATTAGCGGCAGCACATTAAAGATAATAGCAGCCATTTCGATGGTTCTCGATCATGTAAGCAGGATTGTCTTGACCAATGGAATCATGACTCACGCATCGTACAGTCAGATATCAGACGAACAGTGGGCGATTCTAAGCGAGGCTTCGGATATGCTTCATGTTCTTGGCAGAATTGCATTTCCCTTATTTTGCTTTTTGATAGTTGAGGGATTTTTGCATACTCATGACTTAAAGAAGTACCTGCGAAATATGCTTGTCTTCGCAATCATTGCGGAGCCCATATACGATTTCGTCCAAACCGGGCAACTATTTGACCTTCGGCAACAAAATGTTATGTGTGAGCTCCTGCTTTCCTTGGTCTTTTTGATTGTTCTGGAAAAGATACAAAGTCTTTCAAAACGGAAAAGATACATCGCAGAAACTGCTCTGATTGTTTTGACAGCACTGGCAGCTGAATACACTAAACTAGATGGCGGTGTGTATGGCATTATGCTTGTGGCTGCATTCTATTTATTCCACGACAGCAAGGCCAAGATGTTCTTTGCTGCAGTATGTGCAGTGCTCCTTTCGTCATGCCATATAGTTGGCGGCGGATTTGAGTTTGCTACAGCTAATGTATTTAATCCTGATGTTGCTGCCGCGGTCGTTTCGTTGCTGCTTATCAATCTTTATAATGGTAAGCGAGGGCTGAAGCTCAAATATTTCTTCTACATTTTCTATCCGGCACATCTTGCTCTGCTTTATGGTGTCTCACTTATTGTTTTGAACTGTCTTTAAAAACTCTCAAACAAGTCTCTGAAAACGGAAACAAATTGACTCTAAGACTGCTTGTGAATTTCCGGAAGACCTGAGAGATGCGAGGATAGGCAACGAGGGCTGCAGAGAGATGCTTCTCAGTTCTCTGGCGGATCGCACGTATCTGTATGAGGATCACTTCCACACACTCATTAATAACAGTGATAAACACGGCAGATCCTCAAAACATGAGGCTGTGGAGGTCGAACGATGCTTCGAAAGCATGAATGGCAGCGAGAAAATGAGTTCGGAAGCGCCCTCTGGATGATCCAGCATAGAATAGAAAGCGATCGGCTCCGGCTGGTCGCTTTTTTGTTGCCGCGCCACGGGTTCGAACCCGAACTTCTCTATATATAAGAACGCTTGGCGAACAAAACCTGCCTTTTACCGACGGGAAACAAATAGCTGATGCTTTTGGAGTAAAGTGGCGCTCCAGAGATGACCGATGCCTTAACACCTATAAACCAGCTGGTCATCGCCAATATCAGAAGCCAATGCTTCAGTTTTAACCTCAGTGATGCGACTGAGGGACCTATTCATTTGTGAACAAAATATGGAGTGCGCGAT
>NZ_QSHS01000020.1:0-45734 GCF_003467795.1 Collinsella sp. AM36-4AA | reverse complement strand
TGTTGCGTTGAGATTGAAAATCAACCCGGGCGGGATGTTGCGCACTCTCGCGAGCCAACCGGCACCACTCCCCTACTTACCAAAGATCGCAGCGAACAAGCCCTTGCGTTTGGGCTTCTCCTCTCGGTAGGAACCCTCGGCAGCCGCTGCCACCTGACGTGGCTGCTCGTCGCCTCCACGGCGCACAATTTGGTACAGGAATGGCGATTTGATGTATTTGACCTCGACGGGCGTGGCGTGAACGGTGCTTTCGCCGGACAGATGCAGGCTCGGATTGAGCGGCGCCACAATATGCGTCTCGCGCTTGTCGCTAAACACCACCGCCGCCGCACGGCCCGTCTGGCCGTTCACGGCAATGCGCACCTGCTCGCCATTACGTCCATCCGACGCGGGACGATCGACAAAGTAGGCCGGCACCATAACCAGGCCGTCCTTGTGCTTGCGGGCCTTGCGCGCCCAGGTGCGGATGCTCTTTTTATTGAGCCCCAGGAAAGTCTCGGCATCGTTGCCGACAATGTCGAGCGCCAGCTTGTCAATGACCACCTGGTCCTTGGTGGACGCATCGACGGAGACAACGCGGAAGTCGCCTTCCTGCATGGCCGGGTCGAACGACCCAACCTTGGCAAAGTCCCATGGCTCCAGAATGCCCATAAGGCGAACGTCCAGGTAGTTTGCCCTGGGATATGCCCAGTCGAGCACCTCGTAGTACACCAGGGTCTCCTTGCTCAGGCCCTTGCCCGGGAAGGACGCCATCATGCGCAGGTCCGCGAGCGCCATGGGGAAGTAGAAGAGCATCATGTCGTTTTGAATCGCGTCTTCCACATCGTGACCGGCAAAGGCGTCTGGATATCGGCGCACCAGCTCAAGCGCATTGGCGCGCGCCTGCTGCGGCGTTATCTCGCAGGGAATACCCTGTTCGGGCACATATTCCGCACCAACGCCCATGGTCAGGCGCTTGCTAAACGTCCCCGGCTTGAGCAGGTCGGCGACACCGATCTTGTTGCCGCAGGACGGGCACTCAAACACGCGCTGGGTCGACTCGCCCTCAAAGGACGCTCCGCAGAAGGGACAGGGGATGCTCACGTGCGTGGCCTCTTGGAACTCCTGGGCCGTGCCGCGATCCTCCCACAGCAGATGTTCCAGGACCGACTGATTGCGCCAGTGCGAATTGAAGAAATACCAGTCCGGGTCCTCCGGGCGCTCGAGTTGCGACACATGCGTGAGCTTGAGTAGTCCATCCACTACCGTCAACGGCGTATGGCGAATGCCCAAAGCGCTCTTGGGCTCTCCGGCGTCCGCCTGCCACGGAATGACCGCACCGCAATAAGCGCACTCAAAGCTGCGCTTAGCTTGGTGCGAGTACATAGGGCCGCCGCAGTTTTGACATTTAATGGCAAACATCTCGTCCATGGAAACGTCCTCCTTTGCACAGGGGCTGTCGACATTAAGTATGTCGAGCAAACAGGCACATGCCCATACCCATGTGGCCCAAAATGGACCACCCAGGCAGACGAGAAGGCTCGCTCGTTAGCACCGGCAGACTATTGCTGCATTTTCTGAGCATCGGTGCACGGCGCCCCCGCGCGAGCTACACTATCCCCTTAAACATGATTGTGAGGACGACCGCTATGCTATTTGTAAATCGGCTGGTACATACGCTTGTTCCCGGCAGCGAGAGCGAGCCGGTCGATGCATCTTGCCGCACCAACGCGGGCTTTTCCGCAAGCCTCGTCTGCATTGGCCTCAACATCACTCTGTGCCTGGCCAAGGGCATCGCGGGCCTGCTCGCCGGCTCTGTCTCGCTCATCGCCGACGCCTTCAACAACCTCTCCGACGCCTCGAGCAACATCGTGAGTCTGCTCGGGTTCCGCCTTGCCAGCCGCCCGGCCGACGAAGGCCACCCCTATGGCCACGGCCGCTACGAGTACCTAGCCGGTCTGTTCGTCGCCGTCCTGGTTTGCGCCGTCGGCATCAACCTGATCCTCGAGTCGGTCACCAAGATCATCAAGCCCTCCCCCACCGCTTACACGCTCGTTTCCCTTGCGGCACTGGCTACATCCATGCTCGTTAAGCTCTGGATGGCCGCATTCAACCGCGCGCTGGGCAACCGTATCGATTCCGAAACACTCATTGCCACAGCACAGGACTCCAAAAACGACGTCATCACCTCGGGCTCGGTCTTAGCGGCGGCGCTTATTTCGCAAACGACCGGCTTTGACCTCGACGGCTGGGCGGGCTTGGGTGTGGGCATCTTCATCTGCATCAGCGGCATGGGCCTAGTGCGCGACGCCATCAGCCCGTTGCTGGGGCAAGCGCCCGATCCCAAGCTCGTCCAGGCAATCCGCGACAAGATCATGTCCTATCCGCAGGTCTTGGGCACACACGACCTGATGGTGCACGACTACGGCCCCGGTCGTCAGTTTGCCAGCGCCCACGTGGAGATGCCCGGCGAGGGCGACGCATTTGAGCACCACGAGATCCTAGACACCATCGAGCACGACATCAAGCGCCAGATGGGCATTGGCATCACGTTGCACTGCGACCCCATCGCCACCACCGGCGACGACCTACGCGGCTGGGTCAAGCGTGGCGTTACGCAGATCGATCCCGCGCTCTCCATCCACGACCTGCACGAGCACGACGGGTTCGTTTCGTTTGACCTTGTGCGTCCCGACGGCTTTGACATATCCGACGAGGAGCTGCTGGAGCTCGTCACGCGCATCGTGCACGAGCGCCGACCCAATGCCTCATGCGTCGTTACGTTTGACTCGGGCTTTAGCTCGCCCGACCGTCCGGCCGAGCAGCTGTAGCCCGCTTAACAGCTAGTTTCCCTGCGTGCCCGAGATGCCGTTTTGTAGGGCGTTCCAGGCATCCGTCGCCATGTCGCCCAAGTTCTGAGCGGTGTCGCCCAGGTTCTGGGCCGTGTCGCCCAGCTCTTGGGCCTTATCCCCAAGCTCCTGTGCCTTGTTGCTCAAGTCCTCCAACGTATTGGAACTCGAGCTGTCGGTACCGCTTTGGCCGTCGGGTGAGTTGCCCGAGCTATTCTTGTGCGTGAGTTGAATTTCGAGGTTGCCGCTGTCGTTATAGTAAGCAGAAGTAACGACCCAGTTGGCATCGATGACGGGCGTTGAGCCATCATCAGTCAGGACCACGGCATTCGAAAGATTGGCGCCGCGCGACTTGAGGAGCTTCTTGGCGTTGGACCAGTACTGCCCCGGGATATCGCTCAGATCGACGGTGCTAGACGAGGCGGACTCGGTTTGCTCGGCAGCGGTATCAGCCGTTGAACTCCCTCGCTTGTTGAGCATGCCCGACACAATGGCAAACACAACCGACAGCGCAAAGAAGATCGCCAGCACGATGAGGATCTTCTTGATCACGCTCGACGAACGCGACGGCTTCTTCTCCTCGTCCTCGCCATATTGCGGAATCGACTTGGGGTACTCGCGATACGGCTCGCGCGACTCGTAGCGAGGCTGCGCCGTGCGAGGCATATACGTCGTCTGCTGAGGCTGCGGAATGGGATTTTGCGGCAGGTCATCATAGGGATTCGGCGTCGAGGCGGCATAAGAATCCTGCGGCGCGTAATCAAACGGGTCCGGAGCTGCGTTGCCATAGGGGCCTTGCGAAGATACGGCATAAGAATCCCGCGCTGTGTCGCCATAGCCCATAACCCGGGTTGGCTCGGCAGAAGGCTGCGTCGCGGCGGGGTCGGTATAACCGGGGTTGGGAACAACGCGGGTCGCATCGGCGCTATCGCCAGCCTGCGCGGAACCGTAGCCGCCCATCACGGTTGTCTTGTCCTGATCCATGCAACGATTCCTTTCCGTCGCCCGTAAGCATCAAGTTATCCATGCATTCTACCCGCGCAAAAGCCCGTGACGGACAGAGCCCGTCCATATCTACAAGACAAGCGCGGCTAGAAAACAAAAGCCCCGCCGGGCCTTGGTAGGCGCGACGGGGCGGGCAAGCAGCTATGGGCAACAAGCTTAGAACAGGCCGGTGATGTTGCCGTCGTTGTCGACGTCGATGTTCTCAGCCGCGGGGACCTTGGGCAGGCCCGGCATGGTCAGAACACTGCCGGTCAGTGCGACCACAAAGTGGGCACCGGCGGAAACCTTGAGCTCACGCACCGTGATGCGGAAGTTCTCGGGAGCGCCCAGGGCCTTGGCGTTGTCGCTAAAGCTGTACTGCGTCTTGGCCACGCACACCGGCAGGTTGCCAAAGCCGTTCTCGCGCAGCTCGGCGAGCTGGCGCTTGGCGGCCGGCGTAAAGTCAACGCCATCGGCGCGGTAGACCTTGGTGGCAATGGCCTCAAGAGCGTCGGCGACATCGGCGCCGTCCTCATAGGCAAACTTGAGCTCGCTCGGCTGCTCAATCAGACGCATGACCTCATCGGCAAGCTCGAGCGCGCCCTCGCCGCCCTTGGCCCAGACCTCGGAAAGCTTAACGTTGACGCCGAGCTTCTGGCACTCGGACTCGATGAGCGCAAGCTCGGCCTCGGTGTCCGTCGGGAAGCGGTTGATGGCGACCACGCAGGGCAGACCATAAACGTTCTGGATGTTGTCGACGTGACGCAGCAGGTTGGGCATGCCGGCCTTGAGTGCCTCGAGGTTCTCCTCGTTGAGGTCGGCCTTGGCGACGCCACCGTTGTACTTCAGCGCACGAGCGGTCGCGACGACCACGACGGCGCTGGGGCGAACGCCCGTCATACGGCACTTGATGTCGAGGAACTTCTCGGCACCCAGATCGGCACCGAAGCCGGCCTCGGTAATGGCGACATCGCCAAAGCGCATCGCCATACGCGTGGCCATGATAGAGTTGCAGCCGTGGGCGATGTTGGCGAAGGGACCGCCGTGGACAAACGCGGGCGTGCCCTCGAGCGTTTGCACCAGGTTGGGCTTGAGCGCGTCCTTAAGCAACGCGGCCATGGCACCCTGGGCCTTAAGGTCGCGGGCACGGACGGGCTCGCCGGCAAAGCTGTAGCCGACGACGATCTCGCCCAGGCGCTCCTTGAGGTCGCTGATACTCGTAGACAGGCACAGGATTGCCATGACCTCGGAGGCGACGGTGATATCGAAGCCGTCCTCGCGCGGCACGCCCTGGGCCTTACCGCCAATACCGTCGATGACGTGGCGCAGCTGACGGTCGTTCATATCGACGACGCGCTTCCAAGTGATGCGTTTAACGTCGATGCCAAGCTGGTTGCCCTGCTGGATGTGGTTATCAAGCATGGCGGCCAGCAGGTTGTTGGCAGCACCGATGGCATGGAAGTCGCCGGTAAAGTGCAGGTTGATATCCTCCATGGGGATCACCTGAGCCCAGCCGCCGCCGGCAGCACCGCCCTTAACACCAAAGACGGGGCCGAGCGAAGGCTCGCGCAGGGCCACGGCACTCTTGACGCCGCGACGACGCAGGCCATCGGCCAGACCGATGGTCGTGGTGGTCTTGCCCTCGCCCGCAGGCGTTGGGTTGATAGCGGTCACGAGGACGAGCTTGGCCTGGTGATCGGTCGGCTCGTTGAGCAGTGAATAGTCGACCTTAGCCTTGTCGAAGCCGTACGGAATAAGGTGCTTAACGTCGACGCCGGCGTTCTTGGCCACCTCGGTAATAGGCAACGGCGTGACAGAACGTGCGATTTCGATGTCAGTAGGCATGGGCGGTCCTTTCGTTACCGAATGAGAAAAAGACCAATTCAGCATAGCACGGGTGCGCAATAGTAAAACGCCCATAACCGATGAACGGCGATATGTTTACCCGATGCCCGGCGATAGCCCAACAGCCCGCCAAAACAAAGCGCCCTAAACGGTAGGTTCAATCCCCAGGTGCTCAAAGGTGCGCAGGGTTGCCTGACGGCCCTGCGGCGTACGAATCATCAACCCGCACTGCAGCAGATAGGGCTCATAGACATCCTCGAGCGTTCCCGGGTCCTCGCCCACAGCGCTGGCAAGCGTTGTCAGGCCCACGGCACGTCCGGAGAACGTCTTAGCGAGTGTCTCCAAAATGCGAATATCCATCCAGTCCAGACCAAGCTCATCGATCTCGAAGAACTCGAGCGCCTGACGGCAAATACCAAGCTCAATGGGACCGTTGCCACGCACCTGCGCATAGTCGCGCACGCGCTTGAGCAAACGGTTAGCCAAGCGCGGCGTGCCACGCGAGCGCGAGCCGATCTCGAGCGCGCTCGGATGGTCTATTGTCACACCCAGGATGGACGCCGAGCGCGTCACAATCTGCGCGAGTTCTTCGACCGTGTAGTAATCCAGGCGATATGAAATGCCAAAGCGATCGCGCAGCGGGCCAGTCAGCATACCCGAGCGGGTCGTTGCCGCCACCAGCGTAAACTTGGGGATATCCAGGCGAATCGAGCGCGCCGCCGGACCCTTGCCAATCACGATATCGAGGGCAAAGTCCTCCATCGCGGGGTACAGGACCTCCTCGACCGAACGGTTGAGGCGGTGGATCTCGTCGATAAACAGCACATCACCCGGCTGCAAGTTAGTAAGGATGGCTGCCAGGTCGCCGGTGCGCGCGATGGCAGGGCCACTCGTGGTCTTGATCTGAGCGCCCAGCTCGTTGGCGATAACCGTAGCCAGCGTGGTCTTGCCCAGACCCGGAGGGCCCGAGAAGATCACGTGGTCGAGCGTCTCGCCACGGCTCTGCGCCGCTTCGATCAACACGCGCAGGCTCTGCTTGATATGCTCCTGGCCGCAGTAATCGTCCAGGCGCTGGGGGCGCAAAGTGCGATCGACATCGAGGTCCTCGGCCGTCAGCTCCGAGCCCACCATGCGCTCGCCGTGCGCCATGGATGCCGCCGGCGAGTTGCCGGGCGTCGCCCACAGGTCCTGAGAGTCATCGGCTTCCCACATCACGCATCCATTCCGAGTCGCTTAAGCGCCGCGCCGAGCAAATCCTCGACACGCATATCCTGCCCATCATACCCGCTCAGGGCAACATCGGTCTCCTGCGGGCTAAAGCCCATGGAAAGGAGCGCCGCACGGGCGTCATCGATGGCCGAGGGAGCGGCAGCGGGCACGGGCATCGCAACCTGGCCGGGAATCACGTCGACCGGCACAAAGCCCTTGTCCTTGGCAAAGGTGCTCTTGAGCTCCAGGATCAGACGCTGAGCTGTCTTTTTGCCCACACCGGGCACCTTGGCCATGCCCTTGTCGTCCTCGGCCATCACCAGCGAATACAGCTGCCCCACGGTATAGGTGGAAAGCACGGCGAGCGCCAAGCGCGGGCCAACGCCCGAGACGAACACGAGCCGATCGAACATCGTGCGCTCATCCTTAGAGGAAAAACCGAAAAGTGTCATGGCGTCCTCGCGCACCTGCATACGCGTGTAGAGGCGGACCTCGCCGCCGGGCGTCGGCAACGTGGCCGCAGTGCTGCCCGAGATGCCGAGCTCAAAGCCAACGCCCGACACATCGACGACAGCAGAGCTCATCGTGGCCTCGACAAGCGTTCCGTGGAGCTGGGAAATCATCAGTATCCGGTTCCTCTCTGTTGATAGAACTCGCCACCGGTGAGGGCGCGGGTGCGGCTGAGGTTTACGTGGCAGATGGCACAGGCCAGGGCATCGGCGGCATGGTCGGGATGCGGGTCGTGGTCGAGCTGCGTTAGCGTGCGTACCATGTAGGCGACCTGCCGCTTGTCCGCGGCGCCGGTACCCACCACAGCCTGTTTGATCTGCATGGGCGTGTACTCGCCGATCTCGAGCGCGCACTCCGAAAGCGCCACAAGCGCAGCGCCGCGGGCATGCGCCGTAGGGATGGCCGAGCGAACGTTGGCGCCAAAGTAAATGCTCTCGATAGCAGCGGTATCGGGTCGATAGCGCTCCACGACACCCTTGAGGTCGCGGGCGATATGCGACAGGCGCACCGCGAGCGGACTACCCGCGCTGGTCTCGATGCAGCCATAGGCACGGCAGCGAACCTCGCCACGCCGCTCCTCGATAATCCCCCAACCCGTATGAGCCAAACCGGGGTCAATGCCTAAAATAACCAAGCCAACCTCCCCTCGTCTTTTACCAAGCGCAAGGCAAGGCCCCGCGCACTACTCACGAACGTCTGTTCTAGAATAACACAACGGGGTCAAGATGCTTAGTTGAAGTATCGGGGTTGAGAGCGAATCCCATCCCCAGTTTAGTTCTGCGAGAAGAATGGGAACTGTCGGGGATCAACCGGCGGATGCGGCATCGGCGTGCCCTGGGGCCCACCCTGCGGTCCGCCCTGGCCGCCCATCATCTTTCCGATGGCGTCCTGGACCTCGCCCTCAAACTTTTTCATGCCCTCGTGCAGGCGGCGCTGGCCGTCCTCGGAGCGCAGTTCCTCCATCTGCTCGGGTGAAATACCCAACAGGTCACCCAGTATGCCCATCATCTCGCCACGCATGCGCTCGCTTGTATCCTCGTCGGCAAAGCGGCGCACCTCGGCGCGTGCCAGCGCATCGACCGTCATGCGCTCTTTACCGCTCAGTCCCAGGTCGGACCACGCGAGCATATACGGCCAGGCACGCTCGGCAAACGAACGGGCCGAGACGATCGGCGCCGTCGGCAGCATGTGACGGGCAGCCTCGCCCTGGCGCACGAGCATCAGCAGCAGCGAGCAAGCCTCGGACTTGCCGGCGGCCATTGGGATGTCGTCGAAGGGACGGTTGCGGTCGACGTGTGACTCGAGCGCGCCATCGACCTCACCCGGTTCGAGCCCATCGAGCAGCTGCGCCGCGCGGTCGAGCATGTCGATCGGACCGTCGAGCGTCGAGAGCGCCCGCGCCAGCACGCGCTCCATGCAATCTTCCACCGCGTTGAGCGTCACGAGCTCCTGCGGCACCACGGCAGACGTGCGGTTGCGCACGCGCGCCACAAACTCGAGCGTCGACAGGTACACATCACCAAAGGGCGCGTAATCGCCCTGGTAGCCACCGCAAAGCGCCGGTGCCGCCAACGCGTACTCGGTCTTGGACAGCGGGCTCAGAGCCATCGCGCCCAGCTCGAGCGCCGTGTCCTCCAGCATAAGGCCCAGCGTGCGAGAGCGCAGGCGCTCGGCGTCGCCCGCCGACACATCGCGGTCGAGTACGCGCGCCGCATCCGGCGCATCGCGCTCAACCGTGCGAATATGCAGGCGCTCGGCAATCGCGCGAACGGCGGCACAACGAGCGGCCTCGGCCTCTTCCTGCGCCGGCGTAAAGATGCGGTTGCGGTCCAACACCAGGCCGATCACGTTGCGCGAGCCCAATGCATCGACAGCCAGCGCCGCAAGCAAAGACGACGGCAGATCGCCCTCGAGCGCCACCACGGCACGCGACGTGCCATGGGCACGGGCGTTATCGCGCACAGCGAGCACCAGCGCCTGCCACAACCACTCCTCGGAACGAAACTCGGGCAGCTCGTGGTCCTCCAGGGCATCGAGCATTACGCCGCGCTGAATCTCCTGAACCAGCAGGCTCTCTTCAAAACACGGCGCTTGGGCCACCACGCGCCCACAGTCGTCGAGTACAAACGACCCGCCGGTATACACCGACTCGTCATAGGCACCGACCGGCGCCATGCAGGCAAACCACACGCTGCGCTTGGATGCGATCTTGCGGTAGGCACCGCTGCGAACGGCGGCAATGGCGGCCGTCTCGCGGTCGGTCATATCAAACGCGTTGAACTGAAAATAGGCGATGAGGTCGACGCCGGTCGGCAGCATCTCGAGTTCGCGGTCCAAGTCGAAGATCACGGCGATACGCACGCCGTCCACGTCGAACACCGGCGGTGCCCAACGGGCATCACCGTTCCCACCACGCTGCAGAGCAATGCTCGAACGGGCCGGCACCACATGGCCGTCCTTGAGCATCATGTAGTCGAGCAGGGGCTGGCCCTCAAACGAAACCGCCGCGGGCACGATGCAGATCATATCGAGTTCTTGGATACGCTCGGCGACACCGGTCAGGCCTGTCAACATGTCGTGCTCAAAGTCGGCAGTGCCCACCAGGCCCCCGGGCATGGCGCCCATAAAGAGCGGAGCCGGCACGCACAGCACGCGCGCCCCGCGCTCGTGGGCCAGACGAGCCTGGTCCTCGATGCGGCCGCAAATGCCCTCAATATCACCCAGGCGCATATCGATCTGTGCAAGTGCGAGCTTCATGGCTCAGCCCTTTCCGTCGTAAACCATCGTTGTCGTAGTAAAAGCGCCGGCCGCATGATGCAGTCGGCGCTCGCATGTGCATGTGCTAGCTATGATACCCCGAGCGGGGACGCGCTCCTAGAACGTCGCGGACCACAGCCCATGCAGGTTGCAATAGGCATAGACGGTACCGGTCTTGGAACCGCCGGCAAAAAACGTCGCAGGCTTCATGCCGGGCTCAAGGTAATGGACCTCCAGACGGCCCTCGGCCTCAAGGGCGATCCACTCGATGTAGTGCTCGGGCACCATAGGATGCTCGACCGATCCCACGCGCGCGCGGATCACGTGACCGTCGCGCTCGCTCTCAACGACGGGCACGTGCTTCTCGTGCGCCGCGTCCTCGGTGTTCGCGGTCAGCTCCGTGCAGCCGGCAGGGGTTGCAACGTCGTTGCCAAGGGCGGCAATGAGCTTGCCGTCGGGGTCCTTAAAGAATTTCGCCATGATGTTCTCCTTTGCTGATGTGCCGATGTTCTCAATGCTTCTTATGCCCAAAGGCGCGCGAACCATCCACGGCATCGCAAATGAACACATAATGAGCGAGGCTAGCGCCCGTCGCCGCCGAGCAGCGCCAGAACATCCTCGCGGGTAAACAGCGCCGAGGAGATGCCGTCGCCGCCGAGCACGCTGTTGACCAGGTCGCGCTTGGACTCCTGCATCTGCATGATGCGTTCCTCGATCGTGTCCTTGGCGATGAGCTTGTACACGGTCACGGTATGTTGCTGGCCAATACGGTGCGCGCGGTCGGTCGCCTGGTCCTGCGCTGCCACGTTCCACCACGGGTCGTAGTGGATGACCACGTCGGCCGCCGTCAGGTTAAGGCCCACGCCGCCCGCCTTGAGCGAAATCAAAAAGACCGGAACCTCGCCCGCTTGGAACTGCGCGACCATCTTGGCGCGGCTCTCCTTAGACGAAGCGCCCGTGAGCTTAAGGAAGGCGATGTCCTCCCTGGCCAAGCGCTTACCGATGATATCGAGCATACCCGTGAACTGGCTGAACAACAGGATGCGATGCCCGCAGTCGAGTGCGCCGTGAACGAGCTCCATACACGTATCGAGCTTGGCGCTCCCCGCCTTGTAATCCTCGTAGTGTAGACGCGGGTCGCAGCAGATCTGGCGCAGCTTGGTGAGCTCGGCGAGCACCTTGAGTTTGTCCTTCTTAAACTCCCCAGCCTCGCGGTGCTGCACCTGCTGGGCGATGCGGTCCTGGTTGGCCAGGTAGAGCTTGCGCTGCTCGCCGGTAAGCTGCGCCATGACGGTGTCTTCGATCTTCTCGGGCAGGTCGGCCACCACGTCTTCCTTAACACGGCGCAGCACAAACGGCGACACGAGCGCCTGCAGGCGAGCGGCGCTATCGCCCTCGGCATGCTCGACGGGGCTCTCAAAGCGCTTGGCAAACGACTCGCGCGTCCCCAAAAGGCCCGGCATCAAAAAGTCGAAGATGCTCCAGAGCTCGGACAGGCGGTTTTCGATGGGCGTGCCCGTCAGGGCAAAGCGCACGCCGGCAGGCAGGCGCTTGGCGGCGCGCGCCACCTGCGTGAGCGGATTTTTAATGTACTGTGCCTCATCGAGCACCACGCGGGCAAAATCCTGCTCGACGTACTCGTCGATATCGCGCCGCATAAGGTCATACGACGTCACGACCACGCTATGCTCGGCCACGCCGGCGATCTGCACGCGGCGTTGAGCCTTGGCGCCCACAATGGCGCACACATCGAGCGACGGGGCAAAGCGCTCCAGCTCGGCAGTCCAGTTGTACACGAGTGAGGCCGGGCATACCACGAGCGTGGGCTTGGTGTCCCCCGCCTCCACGCGCGCCAGAATATGCGCAATCATCTGGAGCGTTTTGCCCAGGCCCATGTCGTCGGCCAAGATGCCGCCAAGGCCCAGGTGTTCGAGCGAGCCGAGCCACTGGTATCCGTCGACCTGGTAGCCGCGCATCGTTGCCTTGAGCGATGCCGGCACCGTAAAGTCCATCTTGCCGAGCGTGTCCAGGCGCTCGACGGTACGGCGGAACGCAGCGTCGCGATCGGCCTCGAGCGCCGGCGTGCGTGCGAGCATGCTGTCGACGAACAGGGTGCTCGACGCGGGAAGCGACACGCCGTCGAGCAGGTCGACGGCATCGACACCCAGGTCCTCGGCAAGGCCAAACGCGGCGCGCGCCCCCTCGTCCAGGCGAATGATGTCGCCGGACGTAAGGCGCGCAAACGTTTGATGGCGCTTGTACGAATCGAGATAGACGGCAAGGTCCGCGGCCGAAAGCCCGCTCGCGCCCAGCTCGACATCGAGCAGATTGCTCTTAACGGTCGCACGAACCGAGAGCTTGGGCGCGGGGCGGACCGAGATCTGGCGCAGACGGTCGCTGAGCATGACCTCACCCAGTTCGGACAGGGCGGACAGGCCCTCGGTCAGCAGGCAGAACAAGCGGGCGTCATCGCGCTCCTCAAACGCCAGACCGCCCTCGTAGAAATCGAAGTACAGGGCCGCCGTATCCATAACGCGAAACTCCGCCACCTCGTCGCGGGGCGGCACACCGGGGCGCTGCTCTTCGAAGGGGCTGCCCGGAGCGCCCAGGCTAAAGAGATCCGCCGACCAATCGCCGTAGGTAACCGTAATTTTGCAGGTCACGAGCCCATCGTCGACACCGATCGCCATAGCAAAGCTCGGCTCGGGTGCCACGGTATCGAGCGCGGCGGGCGCGGTGAGGTCGGTGTAGTCGCGCAAAATGGGCAGCGCCATACGGCAGAACTCACCCACCTGCTCGGCGGCAATATGGGCGGGCGTGCGGCACGGCAGCAAGCGCGACAAAAAAGGTGCGGCATGCTGAGCAAATGCAGCGTCGGTACGGCGCGCGCGGCGCGTGTCAACCAAGTAGGCGGCATCGCCCGACGCAAAGCAGTACATATCGGCGGGCAGGCGCAGGTCATAGCTACCACCAGCCGCCGGCGCGATTTTGGCGGCAAGCAGCGGTGGGCGCTTAGCGGATGCCTCGTCCTCCCCTTGCGGAGACAGCTCAACCGCCACGTCGTAGGTGCGATGCGTCGTCATCCCCCGCGACCAGGCGGGCTCAAAGGAGATGGTCTGGCCGCGCAGCAGGTCCAGCACATATACGATGCTATGCTCGGACAGCGGCAACTGACGCTCGGCAACAAAACCGCTGCGGGCAAAGTCGTACGACGCCGAACGCGAGCTTGTGATGTCATCGAGATAGGCAACTGTCGTCACAACAAGGTTGAGCAGCTTTGCCGATGTTTCGTCAAAGGCCTCAGGTGAATGGACAAACGTGAGCTTCTTGCCATAGGAGAACGTGCCGCCGCGCACGTAGGCATCGGCCATGCCGTCGATGTCCTTGACCACGTAGGAGACCGATCCACAGCGAATGCGGAACTCGAGCGCCCAGCTAAAGCGGTCAGCGAACAGCGGATTGTAGTACGGCACCAACGAGGGCTCCAACGCCGCTTTGGGGGCGTCGGGATCAACGGCACCGGCAAGCTTGCGGCGCATGCTCGCCAGCTCATCCATGCGTGCGTCCGAAAGATCAGAGAGCGCCGCCATGAGGCTGGGGCTTGTGGGGACGGGCGCCGGGAAGGGAAAGTTGGGGTTGACGGCCGGCGCTTTGGGCGCGGTGCGCGCGGGCTGTTTCGGCTGCGCCGTAAACGTGCGAACCGGTGTGCGCAGCCCCTCAACAGGCTCAATGCCGCTGGCGTCCAGATACGCCAGCGCTGTGGCGATGGCGTGCTTGCACATACCGGGGTAACGATAGGCGGCGGGGCAATCGCAGTCGTAGTCGATCACCTCGTGCTCGTCCATGTCGAGCGCCACGTGCGTCTTGTACAGGTCGCCGCGCGAGCCGCGCACCGACCCCTCAATCGTCACGTTTTTGGAGAAGCGCGAGCCGCTGTCCTCAATCGACAGCACGGCGCCGTTGAGCATGAGCGAGCGGCCCTTCATAAAGGTGCCGCTCAACGCCGCCTCTTTCCGGAGTGCCTGCACAAACGTCCCCTGCGCCATCACTTCCTCCAATCTCACCCGGGGTAGCTTAGATCACCGTCACGCGGCCCTGGTTGCCGACGATGGCCTTGGCCTCTGCCAGCAGCGGAATCGAGCGCGCGTTGACCTTGGCCGGCACTTCGGCACGCAGCACGCGTCCGTCTGCCTGCTCGATAAAGATCTCCACGCGATCGCCGCCCGGGTTGGCGGTAAGCACCGTGGCAAGACGCGCCATATTGCCCTGGCTAAAGCGGCTGTTGGGCACCATGACCTCAAACACCTTGGGCTTGTTGTTCTCCTCGTTAAGCTCGAGCGGCACGATCTCCTGCGCGATGATCTGGTCGCCGCGGTCCGAGCGCTCGAGCTTGCCCTTAATGCGCACAAAGGCATCGGACAGCTGCGCGCCGGTCTCGGGATCGACCTCGCCGTACAGGTACCCCTCGGCCTCTTTATAGGTCTTGGGGAACACGACGACGGTGGCCTCGCCTTCCATGTCCTCGAGCTGCACGATGCCCATGGGGTCACCGTTTTTGGTCACGCGCTTGGACACGCTCGAGACCATACCGGCCCACCACAGCGCCTTGCCCTCGGGAATCTCCTGGTTGATGGTGCCGCCCGTAGGATTCTGCACCTCGTAACCGGTATCGATCTGCGAGAACGAGAAGTCGCGCGCCTTGGCTAGCGCATACTCAAACGGGCGCAGCGGGTGGTCCGAGACATAGATGCCCAGAACCTCTTTCTCTTGGCTCAGCTTAAGGTGGCGGTCCCACTCCTGGCCATCCGGATCGGGCACGCTCACCTCAAAGCCCGAGCCCTCAACGTCGCCAAACATATCGAAGAACGACGTCTGGCCGCTCGCGCGGTCCTTCTGGCGCTTTACCGCGGCATCGATGATGTTCTCGGGGTTGTTCTTGTCCACAAAGTGCATCATCTGGCGACGCGGATACCCCGTGGAGTCGAAGGCGCCTGCCTTGATCAGCGATTCGATCACACGACGGTTTGCCTGGCTCGAGTCCACGCGCTCGACAAAATCGTGCAGCGTCTTAAACGGACCGCCCGCCTCGCGTTCGGCGATAATCGCCTGCGCCACGCCGGTGCCCACGCCGCGGATGCCGGCCAGACCAAAGCGCACGCCCTCCTTGGTAGCCGTGAACTCGGTACCGGACTCGTTGACATCTGGCGACAGCACGGGGATGCCGTCGTGACGGCACGCCGAGACGTAGTGCACGATCTTGTCGGTCTTGCCCGTATAGGACGTCAGAACGGCCGCCATGTACTCGTGCGGATAGTGCGCCTTGAGCCATGCCGTCTGCATAACCAGAATGGCGTAGCCGGCGGAGTGCGACTTGTTAAAGGCGTAAGACGCGAACTCGAGAACATCGTCCCAAATCTTCTGGGCGACCTCGCGCGTGTAGTTGTTCTTGATAGCGCCGTTCATCCAGTGGTCGTAGGTGGTCTCGTCCGAGCCATCCTCCCAGTGCAGCACCGTCGACGTGAGCAGCTTGATCTTTTTCTTAGCCACGGGCTTACGGATACGCGAGTCCGATTCGCCCTTGGAGAAGCCGCACATCTCAACGGAGATGAGCATAACCTGCTCCTGGTAGACCATAGTGCCGTAGGTTTCGCCCAGGATGTCGTCCAGGCGGTCGTCGTAGGAGACCGCCGGCTCCTTGCCGTTCATACGGTTGATGTAGGACGAAACCATGCCGGCGCCCAGCGGGCCCGGGCGGTACAGGGCGATCAATGCTACGACGTGCTTGTACTCGGTGGGCTTCATGTTCTTGATCGTGGCCGTCATGCCGGCGGACTCGACCTGGAAGACGCCGGCGGTGTGGCCGGAACCCATGAGCTTAAAGATCTCGGGGTCGTCAAAGGGAATCTCTTCCTCTTTGATGTCGATGCCGAAGTTCTTTTTGATGTTTGCCTTGGCCTTGGAGATAACAGTCAGCGTGCGCAGGCCCAAGAAGTCCATCTTGAGCAGGCCCATGTCGGCAACGGTATGGCCCTCGTACTGGGTAATCTCGACGCCGCCCTTGGTGTCGAGCTTGGTGGGCACGTGCTCGTTGACGGGGTCGCGGCAGATCAGAACGGCGCACGCGTGCACGCCCTCGCCACGGGTGAGGCCCTCGATTGAGAGCGCCGTGTCGATGATGCGGCGGGCGTCGTCGTCCTTTTTATATGCCTCGGCAAAATCGGGGTTAAACAGGTCCTCTTTGCCGGGTTGCTTTTCGAGCACCTGCTTGAGCTTGACCTTGGGGTCGCTCGAGACCATCTTGGACAGACGCTGGCCCATGTAGACCGGGTAGTCCAGGACGCGAGCGGCGTCGTTGATGGCCTGCTTGGCCTTAATGGTCGAGTAGGTGATGACGTGGGTGACCTTCTCGGGGCCGTAGAGCTGGCGAACGTGCTCCACGACCTCGAGGCGCCGCTCATCGTCGAAGTCCATATCGATATCGGGCATCTCGGTACGCTGCGGGGACAGGAACCTCTCAAACATCAGGCCGTTCTCGAGCGGATCGAACGCGGTGATGTTCATGGCGTAGGCGACGATAGCGCCGGCAGCCGAGCCACGGCCGGGGCCGACGCCGATGCCGTTGTCCTTGGCCCATTGCACGTACTCGGCAACAATCAAAAAGTAGGCGGCAAAGCCCTTGTCGCAGATGACTTTGTATTCGTACTCAAAGCGCTCTTTGATGTTGACGCCACCGATCTCGCGCGTGGCCCAGTCGTCACCGTAGTGCTGGCGCAGGCCCTTCTCGCACTCGCGGCGGAACTGGCTCTCGTGCGTCTCGCCGGGATCGAGCAGCGGGAAGCGCGGCAGGATGATGGAGTCCCAGTCCAGCTCTACGTAGCACTTGTCGGCGATCTCGAGCGTGTTGTCGCAGGCCTCGGGGCAATACGGGAACATCGCCCGCATCTCCTCCTCGGTCTTCATATAAAACTCCGAGCCGGTCATGCGCATGCGGTTGGGGTCGTCGACCTTGGCGTTCATGCCAATGCACATGATGACGTCCTGCACCGGCGCGTCCTCGCGGCGCAGGTAGTGGAAGTCGTTGGTGGCAATGACTTTGACGCCCACCTGCTTGGCGATATCGATGAGCGTGCGGTCCATCTGCTCGTCGGTCAGGCCGTTGTCGGTGGTGATGCCGTGTTCCTGGATCTCGATATAAAAGTCGCCGGGTTCGAAGGTATCGCGGAAGGTCTCGGCCCACTTGATGGCGCCCTCCATGTCACCGCGGTCGATGTATTTGGGAATGATGCCCGCGATGCAGGCGCTCGTGCAGATCATGCCCTTGGCATGGCGGCGCAGGTTGTCGAGCGTCACGCGGGGCTTGTAGTAAAAGCCCTGCACGGCGGCCTCGGAAACCGTCTGCATCAGGTTGACGTAGCCCTCCTGGTCCTTGGCCAGGAGGATCATGTGGTAGAGCTCGGGCTTATGGTCGCGGGCAAGGGTCTCGTCCGGCGTAAAGTAGACCTCGCAGCCAAAGATGGGCTTGATGACCAGGGGCGGCTTGAGCTCGTCGATGTTGCCCTTCTCATCCCACATGGCCATGTCCTTCACATACTGGGCATGCTCGCGCGGGTTTGCCTCGGGATCGGGCTCCACCAACTCGTCGCGGCGATCCTTTTCCAAGAAGGCCTTGTCGTGGCTCCAGGTTTTGTACTCGGGTGTGTTGTGGTTGACGGCGTCGCAGGCCAGCGCCAGATCGGGCACGCCGTACATGTAACCGTGGTCGGTAATGGCCACGGCGGGCATGCCAAGCTCAACGGCACGGTTGACCATATCCTGGATACGGGTTGCGCCGTCGAGCATGGAGAAAACAGTGTGATTGTGCAGATGGACGAATGCCATGTGATGAGCTCCGATGCGGGTTCGTGTTCTGACTGAACGATTTTACCCCACGGCACGGACAGCACCCGAACCTAGCCAAACCCACACGGGTAGTCAATTTGGGACCTTCAAAAAGGGAATGAGGGCATCCCGATGCATCGAGTATTACTGGAACCCCGGCGATACGCTGAATGATTTGTGACGAATAGTCATGTCCATCAAGAAGGCTCGACGCTTCGGGCAGCTCGTCAATCGATATATCAATTCTTGGAGACATGTATTCCTACCATTTTTAAAGAAACAACGGCGGTAATTGCTATCGCGATTGCGCCAATAACACCGAGCGCTATCTGAATGGGATATAACCCCAACACATATCCAAATATGGAGAAAAACATTGCAGAAAAGAGAGCCCTTACCAGAGACGCGACGGAAAGGATCGTCGCGCGGAGATCGTCCGCTATAGCGTCTTGGATTAAGTTTTCCGAAGTGATGTACACCACTTCTGGGAGAAAACAAAGCACCATGCTAAGGCCAAACAAACACAGCGGATTTGAAGCGAACCACGGAAGAATCATGAAAAGGCCAGCCTCGATTAGCATCGAGCCGAGCATGGTATTTCTTTTCCCAAAACGCGATGAGAAGAAATCTGCTGCAATGTAGGCCGTCGCATTTACTGCATAGGATGCACCGAAAAAGATTCCTATTATGGAGACGGGAGCATCAAATGCGTCGAATACCAACTGATTCAAGTTGTAATAACTCCCATAGAATCCATCGAGCATGCTTGTGCCGATTAGAAGAAGCAACACCGCAAAAGCGGATTCTCCAATGCTCCAGGTTTCGCGTCTGAAGATCTTGGCTACGTCAAACCTTTCCTCCCCAGAGTTTTTGGAATGGGTCGTTTCCATCCTCTCAATGGGATACAGAAGGAAAAGCTGCAGGAGATAGAAAACGGAAACGCATACGTAGAGGGCACTCCAAGATACTTGGGCAATGAATGATCCAAGTACGATTGCCACTCCCGTCGCGATTGATTGCGCGGCAAGCAGCCGAGCGTTGATGGTGAGGAAGCGCTCTCCTTGACCGGCATTTCGGGCAATTTCATATAAAAGTGCTTGTTCGGATCCCGATTGAAGGGAGTAGGCGAGTGCCTCGACAAGGGAAAGCGCGACGAGAAAGGGGCCTGAGAGCAACAGCATGCCAGCCGTATGGAAGAAAAGAAGCAGAACGCCCACTTGAATCGAGAACTTCTTTCCAAAGAAATCGCCTACCAGCCCTGTTGGCAGCTCGAGGACGACCGTTGCAATGTTGTACAGGGCTTGATAAAGAGCGATTTCCGTGACAGACATTCCTTTATCCGCAAGGAAAAGTAGAAACACTCCCCGATTTAAAACAAATCCCGCGAGTACGAAAAAGGCGGAATAGATGTGCAGTTGCGTAGCGGCATTCTTATTCATTTGGCACTTCCAACAACATTTTTTGTCGGGCTGTTCGCTACTGACTCGAAACCCGAAGCGTTCACGGTTTCCGATGAAGAGTCACCTTACCTTTTGCGGTATGGGCGCTTCTCGTACTTATAGCCGTTGAGCTTGTTGCGGCTGGGACACTTGCCCGTGGCGTTCTCGATATCCTGCATGATGGACCCCGCCAGAGCGTCAAAAAGCTCCTCCGGCGTCACCTTAAGCGTTTTGGTGAGCTGCATGATAGCTCCTTATTCGTTTGAACCGTTCGAGCTATTGTACCGTCCCAGACTCTCCCATGCGTTGCGGTGAAATGCGGACTGTTTGGCGGCTTTTTTGGCCAAAACAGTCCGTATTCCACCGCAAGTTATTGAGGGCTAGAGGCTGTAGGTGACCACCTGAGGCTCGCACGGGTTGGCGGGGTCGACTTGCTCCACGCGGACGAACTTGACGGTCACTGCCTCAAAGCCCGCCTTGTGCAGAACGTCGGCGTAAACGCGCGCCTGCAGGGCGTGCTTCTCCTGCAGCTGTTCCGGCGTCTCGTCCGGTGTGCCGCCCGTCTTGTAGTCGATGACCAGCGCGCGTGACGAATCCGCCGGGTTCGTCGCCAGTGCATCAATGGCGCCCTCGGCATAGGCACCGTAGCGGGCGATGTCCTCGTCCTCGCAGCCCAGCGAGAAGAACGGCACCTCGGCACGGATGCACGGCCAGGCAAGCAGCTCGGCACGGACCGCCGACTTGAGCCAGCGGTCCAGGGCAACGTCGAAGCGCTCGCGCTGCTCCGGCGTCAGGTGCCACAGGCGCGTCAGCGCATCGGCACGCTCAGCGGGCAGCGCATCGGCACCCACCTCGATCAGCCACTGGCAGGCGGCATGGAACGCCGAGCCCAGCGCCATGGGGTTGCCGGCGGGCTCGACAGCAGCCACGTCTGCATCGGCCATCTCCGAGCCATCCGACTCTGCATCATCGCCTGCCTCGTCCATGGGAACACGAGTCTCGGCGGCTCGGTCCTCGGACTCGGCATGCAGCGCCGCGGCAATTGACGAGTAGCTGTACGAATCGCGCGCCGGATACGGGCAGGTGCCCATGCGCACGCCCACCGCCTGGGGATACACGAGCTCAAACGCATCGGGCTCGGGGTCGGCAGGACCGGGAACAGCGGCGTGGGCATCCGCACCGGCACCCTCCGGCTCCGCATCGCCGCGGACAAGCCTGCCCTCGACATCCAGCGAAGCGTTGACCTCAAACGTCTGCTCGCCAAACGTAAAGTCCGCCAGCGAGATGAGCTCGTAGTCGCCCGGCTTGGAGTTGTCGAACACCAAACGGTCGCTATCGAGCTGCGGCATGTCCAGGCTGTCGGTCGGCAGGATGCGGCGCAGCACGTCGTAGGTCAGATCCGTCTCGACATCGAAGGTCGGCGCCGTCACCTTGCCGCGGCTCACGCCGACATCCATCGCCAGAATGACCAGCTCGCGCGCTCGCGTCATGGCGACATAGAGCAAGCGAGCCCGCTCCTCGAGCGAAAGCTGCAGGTCGTGGTTGCGCAGGCGAACGAATGCCTCGGCGGGAGAACCCGTCGCGCAGACATCCTCCATGAGCTCCGGCGGCAACCATAGCGACGTGCCCTTACCCTTAAACGCATGCTCAAACTGCTTTTTGACGTCATCGCCCTTTACGAACGTGCCGTCCGCGAGTTTAACGCCGTCGAAGCGCGCCGGCAGCGCCACGACCTGCGCTCCGCCCTCGACACGCCCCATCTGAGCCGCACCCGAGGACTTACGCACGCCAAAGCACTCCGCAACCGCCACGACCGGATACTCCAGGCCCTTGGAGGCATGCACCGTCATGATGCGCACCGCGCCGTCGCCCTCCTCGTTGAGGGCACCTGGGGCCTCCTTGCCCGCCAAGAAGCGGTCGAAGGCAAGCGCAATGGAACGCGGCGAGTTACCGAACTCGGCCTCCGCCTCGGCCACGGCATCGAGCGCCTTAAGCACGTTGGCGGCAATGGCCTTGCCCTCGGGACCACGCTGTGCCAGACGCACAAACCAGCCGGAGGCGTTGACAGTATCGCGCGCGATGGCGGCGAACGAATCGCGGCCCACGCGACGAAGCGCATACCGCAGCACCTCGCGGGCGCGCGTCACGAGCGGCAAGTCTTGCAAACCCGGCACATCGGAATCGCTCATGATGCCCGCATCGATGTTGCGGCGCGAGGTCTCCCCCGTCTGGTCGTCCAGTTTGGTCGCCAGCGCCAGGAACTCCTGGGCGCCGAGCGCAAACATCGGCGAGGCGAGCAGCGGCATAAGGCCCTGCGCCGTATCGGCCGGATTGGCGAGTGCGCAGACCAGGGCACGCACCGTCTGCACCTCAGCTGCCTGGGCAAAGACCGAGCCGCCTGCGATCACGCAGTCGAGCTCTTGGTCGCGGAAGGCCTGCGCATAGACATCGGCGTTGGTCATGCGGCCCAGCAGCAGGACCATGCTGCCCTGGGGCTGGCCCGCTTTAACGAGTGCTTGGAATCGCTCCGCAATCGCGCGAGCTTTCGCCTGCGTTCGCTCCTGCGTACTGCCACCGGCAACGAAGATCGCCTGGCGGCGCGATGTCTTCGCCTTGAGCTTGTCCTCGCGTTCGTCGCTCGGTTCAAGATCCAAGAACCCCTGCATCAAACCACCGGTGTCGCCGTCAAAGACGCGCGCCACATAGCGCAGCACCTCGTCGTGGCTGCGGAAGTTGCGTACAAGCTTGACGAGCTCGCCGGCGGGGGCATCGGACGTGGCGACCGTCTCGGACGCCGTCGTCGAACCCACCTTGCGCTCCTGGCGACGGAACACCTCGACCTCGGCACCACGGAAGCGGTAGATCGACTGCTGCGCATCGCCTACGGTGCACAGTGCGCGCTCCCCCGCGCCCGTCAGGTAACGGATCAAATCGACCTGCATCTGGTCGGTATCCTGGAACTCATCGATCATGACCATCTTAAAGCGACCCTCATAGGCCGCTCGGATGGCGGGATAATCGCGCAGCGCCTCGTACGCCATGCGCAGCAGGTCGTTGTTATCAAGCGCGGACTGGTCAGCCTTGAGCGCGCGGTATTCCGCCTCCACAGCACGAGCAAGCCCCACCAGCGCATCGAGCGCCGGACCGCCGCAGGCAAGCACGATATTGATAAATGCATCGGCGGCCTCGGCCTTGAGCAGCTCCACCTGCTCCTTAGGAAACGCCTTGCTCGCCCGAGGCATGCTGCACGACATCATGAGTCGCGCCACATCCTCCATGGTTTTGCCGCTCGCCTCAAACGCGTCGATGGCATCGAGTGCCACCTGCGCTTTCTCGGTCGCGGCCTTGCTTGCGCCCAGCGCCGCACGATAGGCATCGGCGAGTGCCGAGGTATCGGCCTGGCCGCGCGCCACGCACACGTCGTCCATACCGCCCGGCAGCTGGCTCGAGAGCTCCAGCAGCTCACGCACCAGGCCCTTGATGGTGGTGCCGGCGCCAAAGAGGCCGCCCTCGCCTGCCATGGGATACCAGGCGTAGAGGCTTTTAAGCGAAGCGGCGAGCTCGGGGGCGGCATCGGGTGCCGTCGCTCGGGCCAGCACATGCTCAACAGCCTGGTCCATAAGCTCGTCGGTATCGGTGAGCACCGTGAACTCGGGATCGATGCCCAGCTCCAACGCATGTGCGCGCAGGATACGCGAGCACATGCCGTGAATGGTCGAGATCCACGCATCGTCGACGGTCAGGGCTTCCTCGTCCATGCCCTCGTCGATGAGCGCGCGGCGCACACGGTCACGGATCTCGGCCGCGGCGTCTTTGGTAAAGGTAATGGCGAGCACCTGATCCAGATGCTCAACGAACGGACCGGATTCGGGCGAGAGCGCGTAGACGATGCGGCGCGTGAGGGTAAAGGTCTTGCCCGAGCCGGCACCTGCCGAGACAAACAGCGGGCGGTCGAGCGTTTTGACGACTTGCAGTTGTTGCGGCATCAAAGTCGAAAGATCCATGGTCTACACGTCCCTCCTTACAAACGTTCCTTCGTGGTTATACGAGCAGCGCGCATGCGCGGCCTGAGCCGACGTCGGGTCGACGGCGGCAACGTTGCCTGCCTCGAGCTCGCGCAGACGCTCGGCAATGCCGGTCTCCACTCGATCGAGCAGCGCATCGAAGTCCATGCTGCCGCCCTCGCCGGGAAAGCCCTTCTTAAGCCCCGGGATGCGGCCGTCACCACGCTCTTCCTCAAGCAACTCGGCGCTCGCCGCACCGCGCAGCGCGGGCTTGCCACCCTTGGTCGAAAAATAGAGCGCAGCACGGGTATCTAGGCCCAGCGCCCGACGCATGGCCCGTGCGTAGATGAGCGTCTGGGTATGGGGCGGCAGCCAGCGCGGGTCGTCGATGGGGGCCTCGCCCGACTCCTCGTCGCGCACCGTGGGGTCGGCGAGTTTAAACTCCTCGACACCCGAACGATGCTTATAGTCGATTACCACGGCGCGATTCTCGACATCCACATCAACGCGGTCGATGCGCCCGCCAAGCGGCCAACCGGCATACTCGACCTGGAGCTCGTTGAACGCAAACTCCAGGTAGCGCGGCGCGAAGGGCGCGAGCGCCTCGGACTCGTAGGCAAGCACGCCCTCCAGCTGCGGCAAAATCTCGGCCACCTGGCGCTCCTCCACCGGGGAGAGCGGCACGAGCGGGCCCTCGGTACCGCGCTTGCCCGCATGCTCGGCCAAGGTCTCGTCAAAGACCTCGCGCAGCAGCTCCTTCGCGCGTGGCAGATTCATGGGTGTCACGCGCTCCATGCCCTCCTGGGGCAGACGGGCATGCAAGTGTTCCAGCACGTCGTGGACAAAGTTGCCCTTCTCCATATTGCCAAAGCCAGCGTCGATCGACTGGGGTTTGACGCGATACGAGACGAACCAGCATAGCGGGCAGGTCGAATAGGCCTCGATCTGCGAGGCAGACGTCAGGCGCGGCACCAGCGGCGCATCCTCGCCCTCGCCATCGCGACGACGCAGGACCAAATACGGAATGGCTTCATCGCTCAGATGCTGAGGAGCTTCGCAGGTCACGCGCTCGCGCCTAAGACCTTCGCCTGCCGCGGGATCGAAGTCCCTTACGATATCGCCCTCACCCACACACTTCGCCTTGTCGGCGCCAACGGCCTTAGCGTCGTCAGCGGCCTTGTCGGCGTCAGCGGCCTTAGCATCGTTAGCGGCCTCGGCATGCGCCCGCAACTCGGTCCACACGGCCGCCGGATAGCACTCGCGCGCCTGACGATCGTGGGTCACACGGGCGAGCGTAACCGGACCACGCGACGCTTGTATCGCGCGGCCAAAGCGTGCGCGCAGCAAGGCCGCAGGCTCAAGCGTCACGCCCTCGCGACCGAGGCTCGCCGTCAGCGTGGTCAGCGGCCCCTCTTCGTGTGAGAGAGGATAGCTGTCCAGATCGACATCGGCAAACAGCACGGCATCGTAGCTGCCGGAGCGCAGAGCCGCCGCATCGGCAAGCGAAGCAAAGCGAACCTGGGCGCGTGGCGCACGGTCAACCTCGTAGGTCTCGCAATCGTAGGCGGCGCTACGCTTGTCCACCTTGGTTCGAATGTCATCGAGCACGGGCACGGTCGCGGCCTGCGACACGTCGAGCGCACGGGCGCCATTCATAAGGATGTCGATGACGTGGCGCAGCAGGGCCACCTCCGCCTGGCGACGAGCCTGACCGTCGAGACCGCCAAGTGCGCGATCGGGCAGCGCCTCGGCAACGGCAAGCATGGCCTTGAGCGCCGTCACGGGTTTGTCGCGCCACAGCGCCTGGAACACGTCCGAGATCACGCACGGCACGTTCTTAAACCAGTTCTCGTCGCTCGCCGCTTTACGCGCGCCCCTCACCTGGCCCTGCACGCTCTGCAGCAGGCTCTTGACGCCCGCAGTGGTCTTGCTGCGCGACAGTCGCATATTCTTGTCGAACGTGCGCGCGCTGGCGGCGTCGGCACCCGAAAGCGGGCTGTAAATCCAGTCGGTAAGCTCCGGAGCGGGCCACCACTCAGTCTTAGAAGCTGCCCCTTCGTCGGCGGCCTTCATACGCTCGATCAGGTTGGCGAGCGCCGTGAACTGCCTGCCCGCAATGGATTGGGAAAACGCCGTGAACTCGGCCGTCTCGGCAGCAACGTGGCGCGCCGCCAAACGAGCGGCAAGCTCGCTGAACAGCTGGGGTGCCCGGGCAGAAACAACGAGCACGCGTACGGGGTCGGCGGGTGTTGCAGCAGCTTTATCGTCCTTGGACTCCTTGTGCGCTTTCACCAACTTATCGATGACGTCCGCATAAGCATGGGCACGGGCATGGGGGCCGGCGACCTCAATAAAGGCAGGCTGAGCAGCGGACTTGGAGGCAGTCTGGGGCGCGGCGGCGCCCTCCCCCAGCGGCGCGATCTCAAACAGCACACCGCGGACATCAAATGCCGCGGCAAGCTCCTCGCGCATCGCCGCTTGCTCGCGGGCAAGCAGCACGACAACCTCTCCCCCGTTGTTTGCCACGGCGGACAGCAGCTCGAGCAGGCTATACGTAAATGACGTGACGCCGCGCACGCAAACGGCGCGGGCGCACCCCGGCAGGTTGTCGGCCAAAGCGCCGGCCATAATGTCAGCCGCCTCGCAGGGCTCGACCATATCTCGACGGTCCAAACCGCGCGCATAGGCGCACAAAAGTTCAAACACGCGAGCCTCGGCGTCGCTTTTGGGCTTGGGCTTGCAAACGTTGTCGCAGCAACGCTCGGTGCCTGTCCCTGCCACACCCGGCAGCACATCGCGAGCCATACGCGCGAGCATACGCACCGTGCCCTGGCTGCGCGAAAGCGGCTGCAGGTCGGCGTCGTCGAGGCGCGCTACCATGTCCGAAAACAGCATCTGGCGCTGCAGGTTGTCGACGAAACCGCGCCCGTCGCCCAAAAGCTCCCAAAGCGAGCGAAGCCACGATGTAGGCGTCTTGTAGTCAATACCCAGCGAAACGCCGGCTTCCGCCGCATCATGACGGCACAGGTCGAGCTCGGCAAACGTTGGCGCCAGCAGCACGGCACGCCCGTGGCGGGCAATAAGGTCGGCAAGCAGCGCCGCCTCGGCATCGCTCAAATCCGCGCCGGCGTTGGTGGTATAGATTCGAACAGGCATGGTCCTCCACTCAAACCGTTCGCAATATTCAATGCTTCCATCCTACCCGCCCGCGCGGACAGATTTGCCCCACGCCAACAGATTTGACCCCTTGGAGACAGAGGAAAATGGATCACCGAGGAGGTCAGTCTGACCCAGTGATCCGTTTTCCTCCGTCCCCAAAGGATCAAAAAACCGCCCCCGAAGGGACGGTTCTGCGCAATTCGTTTGTTGCCGCTGGCCTACTCGCCATCCTCCAGCTTGATGAGGATCTTGCGATAGCCGCCGTACTCGCCGTTGAGTGCCTTGGACACGCGGCTCACCGTAGTGGACGAAGCGCCGGTGCGGGCCTGAACCTCAACATAAGGCTCGCCCTCATCCAGATAACGCGCAACCTGCAGACGTTGCGAAAGATCGCAGATCTCGCGCGGCGTGCAGATATCGGTCAAAAACGCCTGGATATCCTTCTCGTCATCCAAAAGACTAAATGCGTGGACCAGCTGCTTGACATCAGGCTTGTCAAACATGTTCTCGATATTCATCGATCACCGCCAAACCCGCCATAAGGCATCGAAGTTGATACTGACATCGGGCATCGTTCGCCCGTTCTATGCAATAGGGCAACGCCTGTGGCTTTTGCCCGTAGCAGTGTAGCACACCACCAAACTAAAGCGACAAGACTCTCTGCCAGCGGCGCGTTTTTCAGGACGAACGCCGTTTTGAAACCGAATGCGCACGTAAGCTCCACGAATATCTGAGACAATGGGCGGCCGAACAAGGCGGCACACCCGAGCGGCCGTCCAAGCCGCCGCAGCAAACCGCTTCACGCGACACCGACGCACCCTGCGCAAGAAAGGATTCACACCATGCGCTTTATGCTTAACTGGCTCTTTACCTCGATCGCCATCGCGATTGCCACGTTCCTCGTCCCCGGCATCCAGCCCTTCGGTTTTGCCGAGGCCTGGGTCTGTTTCGCCTTCGTGGGACTGTTCCTGAACATCGTCGATTCGCTCGTCAAGCCGTTTCTGACGGTTATCTCGCTGCCGCTCACGATCATTACGCTGGGTATTTTTCAGCTCGTAGTCAACAGCTTTATGCTCGAGCTGGCCAGCTATCTGTCGGTCAATCTGCTGGGCGCGGGTATCTCCATCGCCAGCTTTGGATCGGCCTTTATGGGCAGCATCCTGGTGTCCATCATGCGCAGCATCCTCGACAGCATCGCCGAGGGCTAAAACGGCCATTCCGGCCGCGCCCGTCTCAACAGCCCAAAACGAAGGCCGCCCATCACAAAAATGGGCGGCCTTCTTATTTGCCAAGTCTCAAAGGGCGAGAGAATCTGCCATTTCCACCCCGTCCCCAAATGGCAGGTGTGGGTTAGATGACGTAATCGTAGCCTTCGTTGGGAGCGACAAGTTGATCGAGCGTCACACCGTCGAGGTAGTCGTTGATAAGCTTGTCCAGGTTCTTCCACACGTCGAGCGTGGGGCACTCGTCAGAGCGCGAACAACCCTTGCAGTCGCCATCCAGGCAGGCGACCGGCGCCAGGCTGCCCTCGGTCAGGCGCAAGATCTCGCCCACCGTGTACTGCTCGGGCGGGCGCGTGAGCACATAGCCGCCGCCCTTGCCGCGCATGCCCGAGAGCATGTTGGCGCGCACGAGCGTAGCCAGAATATTCTCGAGGTACTTCTCCGAAATACCCTGACGCGCCGCAATCTCTTTAAGCGGGATACGGCCTGTCGCCTGGTGCTCGGCCAGGTCGACCATAACGCGCAGGGCATATCTGCCCTTTGTGGAAACCAACATATATATAGCTGCCTTTCGGTCTTTTAATTCGTAGAAATTCTAGCCGAAAAATTGGTTTTGAAAATACCTATTCCCGTCAAGATGGTTAATCGACTCGTAATAATCTTCTATTTCCTATTGCGTTACTAGGCTTTACTGTCTACTATGCTTGCCAACAGCAAAACGAACAACCTATAAGGTTTGTGGGTTTCGCTGCCACACACACCGTAAAACCACACGGTATCCAGTCATTTGAACACTTTGGAGGTTCACCATGAGCAATGTTTACACGTCCATCGATCAGCTTATCGGCCACACCCCGCTTCTGGAGCTCACCCACTTCGAGGCCGACGAGGACCTCAAGGCCCGTGTGCTCGTCAAATTGGAATACTTCAACCCCGCCGGGTCCGTCAAAGACCGCGTCGCCAAGAACATGATTGACGAGGCCGAGAAGGCCGGCAAGCTCGTGCGCGGTGGCGACTACACCATCATCGAGCCCACGAGCGGCAACACCGGCGTCGGCATCGCCTCGGTGGCGGCGGCCCGCGGCTACAAGGTGATCATCACTATGCCCGAGACCATGTCCGTCGAGCGCCGCAAGCTCATGCAGGCATACGGCGCACAGCTCGTGCTCACCGACGGCTCCAAGGGCATGAAGGGCGCTATCGCCAAGGCGGAGGAGCTGCAGAAGGAAACTCCCAACAGCATCATCGCCGGCCAGTTTGTGAACCCCGCGAACCCGGCCATTCACAAGGCCACGACCGGCCCCGAGATCTGGGACGACACCGACGGCAAGGTCGACATCTTCGTCGCCGGCGTCGGCACCGGCGGCACCGTGACCGGCGTGGGCGAGTTCCTCAAGGAGCAAAACCCCGAGATTCAGGTCGTCGCCGTCGAGCCCGCCACCTCCCCGGTGCTCTCTAAGGGCCAGGCCGGCCCGCACAAGATCCAGGGTATCGGTGCCGGCTTTGTGCCCGACGTCCTCGACACCCAGGTCTATGACGAGATCATCCCCGTCGAGAACGACGATGCCTTTGCCACCGGCCGCGCCGTGGGCCACAAGGAAGGCGTGCTCGTGGGCATTTCGTCCGGCGCCGCCGTCTGGGCCGCTCTGCAGCTGGCCAAGCGCCCCGAGAACGAAGGCAAGACCATCGTGGCGCTGCTCGCCGACACCGGCGAGCGCTACCTGTCTACGGCGCTCTTCCAGGACTAGAGCTTCTCGTTCTTAGAACGAGTCCAAGGCACGCCGGTCTCCCCTCTCTTCTGGCAGCCTGAGCTCATCCCAACAGGATGCCCCACGAGACGTCCGAACTTGCTACAATGTCTGCGGCGCGGAACCAGCCTCCCGCGCCGCTTTTCTTTTTTGGCCACATGCCACCAAGGAGAACCTCCTCATGCACAACAAGCGCGTGCTCGTCGCCATGAGCGGCGGCGTCGATTCCAGCGTGACCGCGTATCTGCTCAAAAGCCAGGGCTACGAATGTGTCGGCGCCACCATGCGCCTCACCTGCCCCGCACCCGACCCCGCCACGGGCATGAGTAAGGTCGACCGCGACATCGCCGACGCAGAGGCCGTCGCCGAGCGCATAGGCATTCCCCACCATGTGCTCGACTTGCAGCAAACCTTCGACCGTAACGTAATCGAGCGCTTTGTGAACGCCTACCAGGAGGGGCTGACGCCCAATCCGTGCATTATCTGCAACCGCCACATTAAGTTTGGCGCGCTGCTCGATGCAGCGCTGGACATGGGCTGCGACTACATCGCCACGGGCCATTACGCCAAAACAAGCCAGGCGGCAGACGGCACCTGGCAGCTGCATCGCGGCGAGGACCCCAAAAAGGACCAGAGTTACTTTTTGTATTCGCTTACGCAGGAGCGTCTGGCGCGCACGATTTTTCCGCTGGCGGGTCTGGACAAGGAGCGCGACGTGCGCCGGATTGCCGCCGAGCAGGGCTTCATCAACGCCAAGAAGGCCGAAAGCGAGGATATCTGCTTTATTCCAGACGGTAACTACGCGGGCTATATCGAGCGCCGCTGCGGACATCCCGCTGCACCGGGCGACATTGTGTGGCGCGACGGCAGCGTGGTCGGGCGCCACAACGGCGCGCTGCGCTACACCATCGGCCAGCGCAAAGGCCTGGGCGTCGCGATGGCGCATCCCGTGTACGTAACGGGTGTCGACGCCGTCAACAACACCGTGCATCTGGGCGAGGCCGAGGACCTGACGGCCACGGCGCTCACGGCCAACGACTGGATTTGGAGCGCCCCTGCCGACCACATGGAAGCCGAGCTGGATGCCGGCGGCATCCGCGTGGGCGCCAAGTACCGCTACCGACAGAAAGACCAGGCAGCGATCCTTACGCGCGGCGAAGACGGGCAAATGTTGCTGACCTTTGACGAGCCGCAGCGCGCCATCGCCCCCGGCCAGGCTGTCGTTATATACCGCGGCGACATCGTCCTGGGCGGCGGCACCGTGACCGGCGCACTTAAGTAGCCGCGGGTTTATCGCTGCACGTGTCGAAGTACCTCAACAGCGGCACCAACCTCGATTATGCGACGCTCGAGGCCGCGGCGGATGGCCTCGAGTCGACCCTCCGCCGTGGCCCATTCGCTCTGCGAAAGAATCTCGATCGCCTCATCAACAAATCCGTTGAGCCGCGATGAATCGAACCAATCGAGCAAATCCGCAAGCGCCAGCTGGACGGAAGGGTCGGGCCCAAACGGCTTAGCGGAAAACCCAAACTCCCCAGCTGCGAGCACGGCAGTTGGCACGTTGTACCACAGACAGTTGCCGCTATCGAACAGCGGAGCAGGTTTTATCTCCAGGGTGTCGACATTGCGGATGATGCCGAAGTTTCGCCAATGGCGGTCGCTGTTGGCCAAAAGGGCATCGCAGACAATCATCTGCGACATAGACCTTCTCACAGCGGCCTCATCGGCACCATGCTTGCCAAGGCAGCGACAGTATCGATCGTATGTCGAGTTTCCCCGCTGGCCACCAAGTGCGCCCTTAACGTAAACAGCCGGAACGTATTCCTCGCGGCCGTCAAGAAAATCCTCGCACAGGCACGCAGGGCCATCGAACATCCGCTCAACCGTATAAGGAACAAACTCGCCCTCCGACAGCAAGCGACGATGCAGAGCCGTTGCAACCGCCTCGTTAAAGGGCCGTTGGTCGTCCATGCCGCATCCCTTGACCAGAACGCGAACACCGTTGCGAATCATCCACGATTTAGGGAGCTCGCCCTCGGACGTGTTATCAGGATTTTTAAGACCGATGCCTTCCAGCCAACCCGAACGCTCTTCGGGTGCCGATCGCTCAAATTCGTTCTCAAAGTAATTGATGTTTTGCCATTTGAGTTCGGCGCAATCGGCCGGCCGCAGCCAATAGCAATCCGAAAGCGATAGGCCCAGGCACTGAACCGGAACCTCGATGCCACTGGCAATTCCCAGTTCACGATAGCGCGAGACGAGTCCGGGGCGGACGTCAGGCACCGACCGATGGCTCCACCACACGTTGAGCTCCCGTTTATTCACCGTAGGAGAAGAACTCGAGCACGTGCCAAACGGCATCCTCTGCGCATCGAGCACCTCGGCGATTTCGAAGGGAAACTCACGTGTCGGATCAAATGAGACATGCGCGACCTCATGGTCGGCCGACATCAGCGTAAACTTGCGCCCCACATCGGCCGCAGGACGGCGTCCACGTTTGCGGACCTTTTGATAAGCGAGCGCAGAATCATACTCAACCATCTTCCGTCCGCCCACAATATCGCACGCGAGCGTTCCCGATGCGGCAAGTTGCGATATGCGGGCTTTCGTAACGCCCAACAGGCGGGCGGCATCACCCATAGATAAGTACTCAGATGTATTCATATGCCGCATCACCTCGTTAAGTAATTTACGCGTTTAGTTAACATATTACATACATCATAATACTAAACGACCTAAGGCGAAAAAAGGCCCGAGAAATCGGGCCTTAGCGATTGGTCAGCCGAGTCGCAAACTACTTCCCTAGCGCTGAACGTAGGCGCGGACGAGCTCGTAGGTGTTGCGCACACCGTCGATGTGGCTGCGCTCGTAGTTGTGGCTCGCATACACGCCTGGGCCGATCAGGCCATGGCGAATGTCATAGCCGGCCGAAAGCGTGGCCTCGACGTCGGAACCGTAATGCGGGTACACGTCGATGGCGTAATCGAGCTCCAGCTCGCGCGCAATATTGGACAGTGTGGTCACCAGATCGTAGTTGTAGGGGCCGCCCGAATCCTTGGCGCAAATCGATACCATGCGCTCGGTGCAGCCCAAGTCGTCGCCCACGCAGCCCATGTCAACGCTGATCATCTCGCGCGTGTCGGCCGGCACAAAGGCACCGCCGTGGCCAACCTCCTCGTACACGGTAAAGAGCAGCGACACCTTGCGCGAAAGCGTCACCTCGCCGCCAGCAACGGCGCGGGCCAGGCCCAGCAGAATCGACGCCGACAGCTTGTCATCCAGGAAGCGGCTCTTGATGTAGCCGCTCTCCGTCACCGTGGTACGCGGATCCATAGCGATGATGTCGCCGGTCTGAATACCCAGCTCGAGCACATCGTCCTTGCTGTCAACGTTCTCGTCGAGCAGGATTTCCATGTTCTTCTCGATGGTCTTGACCGGCTCATCGGCCACATGCGCCGAAGGCTCGGTATTGAGGACCACGCCCGTGTAGACATTGCCATCGCGCGTGTAAACGGTGCAGTTCTCGCCATCGGCCGTAGACCACTGGTGCCCGCCGAGCGTCGTGGGGCGCAGGCGACCATTGTCCTTAATGGAGCGTACCATGGCGCCCAGGGTATCGACATGGCTCGCCAGTACGAGCGACTCACCCTCGCCACCAAGCTCAACCAACACGTTGCCCTTATTGGAGCGCTCGGGGCCAAAGCCCATATCGCGCAACGTTTCCATTAGATAGTCAGTAGCCGCACGGGTATAGCCCGTAGGTGAAGCAATAGAAGTCAGCGTCTTCAACTGGTCAGTAATATAGGAGAGCGTCTCCTCTAGAGAAGCATCAACATTAGAAGCCATATGCATCCTTCCAAGTAAAACTAAGACCGAGCCCCGATTTTAACCTTTCTGCACGTGCAATACTCTAGAAACCGAGCCGACTCCAGACGTCCCCGCACCGGTTTTGTGCACGCGCTCGGTTTACAGTCCCAATCTTGCATAAATCCTATCGGTATCTGCATAAATATGAGGCATCTATTTGCTTCGTCTCAGGGTACCCCACCTTGGACCGTGCAAAATACGGAGTATTCAGCACCGTGGACCCCGTCAGCCCCATCGCAAACGGCAAAGCGACGCGGTTACAGCAGTGTTGCAGGTCGTCGCAAACCAAAAACGCGGTGGCAGCCCCCTCCGCTCATCGATAGCCCGCCCACAAGGGCTGTCGATGGGCGTCTGCGGGCCACTGCGGCCCATTCACAACGTTATGCATTTTTCAGAGCTTGCTGAATACTCCCAAAAATGCACGCTGAGAAGTGCACCACCTATCCGCAGCGGGCAGCATGCCTTGGTTTTGCCCATCTTGGGGCATCGGCGCGGCACAAAAAGCCCCGCCGCGCGTAGCACGGCGGGGCCAGCAGCAAGTCAAAAGACCATACGCCTACGGGCGAAGGACCACCAAACTGGGCTAGGCAGCCGGGCAGATCTTCTTGAAGAGCTCGATGACGTCGTCGAGCGTCGCCTCGCGCGGGTTGCCCGGGAAGCAGGCGTCAGCCATGGCGTCCTTGGCCAGGACCTCGATCTCGTCGGCCTTCATGGCCTCGCAGACATGCGGAATGTTCACGTCGGCGGAGAGTTGCTTGACGGCGGCGATGGCGGCGTCGGCAGCCTCGTCGGTGCTCATGCCCGTGGTGTCAACACCCATGGCAACGGCAACCTTGGCCAGGCGCTCGGCGCAAACCGGCTTGTTGAACTCCATGGCGATCGGCAGCAGCATGGCGCAAGCGACGCCGTGCGGAGTGTCGTAGTGGGCAGACAGGGTGTGAGCCATGGCATGGTCGATGCCCAGGCCGACGTTGGAGAAGCCCATGCCGGCGACATACTGGCCAAGAGCCATACCCTCGCGGCCGGAGCCGGGCTGACCAGACTTGGCCTCGGCAACGGAGTCGCGCAGGTTTTCGCTGATCAGCTTAATGGCCTCAAAGTGGAACATGTCGGAGAGCTCCCAAGCACCCTTGGTGGTGTAGCCCTCGATGGCGTGGGTCAGAGCATCCATGCCGGTAGAAGCGGTCAGGCCGGCGGGCATGGAAGCCATCATGTCGGGGTCGACGACGGCGACCTCAGGGGCGTCGTTGGTGTCGACGCACACGAACTTGCGGACCTTCTCGGGGTCGGTGATGACGTAGTTGATGGTCACCTCGGCAGCAGTACCGGCGGTCGTCGGCACGGCGATGGTGAACACGGCGTGGTTCTTAGTGGGAGCAACGCCCTCGAGGCTGCGGACATCGGCAAACTCGGGGTTGTTGATGATGATGCCAATGGCCTTAGCGGTGTCCATGGAGGAGCCGCCACCGATGGTCACGATAGCGTCAGCTTCGGCGGCCTTGAAGGCCTCGACGCCGTCCTTGACGTTCTGGATGGTGGGGTTGGGCTTAATCTCGGAGTAGAGGCTCCAAGCGATGCCGGCGGCGTCGAGCTCGTCGGTCACCTTAGCGGTAACGCCAAACTTGACCAGGTCGGGATCGGAGCAGACGAAGATCTTCTTGTAGCCGCGACGCTGGAGCTCGCCGGGGATCTCCTTGATGGCGCCGGAACCATGATAAGAAATGGTATTGAGAACGAAACGATTAGCCATTGATAGCCTCCCATCGTGTGCGGGGCACCCATTACGCCCCGCGCTGCAAGTTCCATCCTAACGCTTTTGAAACAAAAAATGCATGAGAACGTCAAAAGTGTTAAAGCGTTTCAACATAATAACGGAGCCCCAGCCCTTCCCTCCCGACTGCAGCGAAGGCTAGATTATAGGAGCAATTGCCCAAAGAATACGACCAACTCAGTCTATAAATTGTTTCTGTTTTAGCAATATATGTTTGACAATACGTTTATAAAAGGATACTTTATAGTAATTAATATGCATGCAGCAAATAGTGTCATTCATTTTGTTAGAAATTGCCCATGCGGTTATTGCAGCTGCATGTACTGCAACGTACAGCGTAATTCTCCGCACGAAGCAGAAGACGGTTCCAATTCGATCGAGGCGATGACGCGTGATGGCTACTGGTCCTAAATCGAGCAAGACGGCTACAAACGAATATCGAATCTCAATTGAAGGTAACCCTTATCCGCATGCTCTGGCTCTCGTCAACCCAGCGGGAGACAACCTCAACATCAAAAGACATGGGTTCACGGGTCCACTAGGACAGCTATTGAGTCTTAAATACACCGTTTATGACGATGCAAATGAAAAGCTCTTTACTGTCGTCGACGGTGGTTTTAGTAACATGCCCAGGGTTGCGCTCATCATCGAACACAAGGAAGTTGCGGTGTTCGATTATGGCCTAAACAGACTTGAGATGAAGTGCGTAACGAACATACCGAATTACACAATAAAAGGTAACTTCCTATTTGGAGATTACGATATATTCAGTCAACGGGAAGTGAAGCTATCTTCAGTTAACGTCCTTCAATGTGATAAACAATCGTGCTTTAACATACAGGTTTTGGATAAAGCCGAATTAGCCGCCGCAATTGGAATACCCACAGCCATTGCCCTTCTGAGGGCTCGGATTGAAGAGCATCTCGAATAAATTGCAAAAAGCAGTTCGTAACAACATTCAGGAGCTAGATAGTTTTTTTCTGGCTCCTGAAGCTGTACTACATAGAGATGAAAATATATTGCGGCAAAGGGGCTGTCCCTTTGCCGCATTCCTCTACTTTCGACAGCCCTCTTTCCAAGCCTCGGCCGCAACCTTCCAGCGAAAACGCAAGTCGCGCTCGCGGTCGATGAACATGATGGCAAACGCGACAAACAGCAGCACGCTCGCCACGACGATGGCGTGCAGGCCCATGCGCTCAATACACCAGTTGCCCAGCACGGCGCCAAACACAAAGGTAAAGATCACGCCAAAGTACAGCAGGCCGTTTTCCAAAAAGCCACGCTTGTGGGTGATGATGTAGTCGTCCACGTTTTGTAGCGCGTTGCGCAAGTTGCCGATGCACATGGTCGTAGCGATGCCGTGACCGTGAATCTTGCGGAAGCTCTCGACCTGCATGCCGCAGGCAAACGAGGTGAGGCAGTTGGCGAGCAGGTTGAAATCGCCGCCGGGAATAAAGCTCACGCCCAGCAAGATGACGGCTTCAAAAAACACCGTCACCTGGCGCCAGTGAATCACGCTGCCAAACCGCTCGTGTACCAGGTCGGCAAGCATAATGCCCACGGCAAACGACACCACGGGGAAGAAATAGCGTCCCGCCAGCGCCCAGTTGCCCTCCGAGATGCTTACACCCACGAGCAGGATGTTGCCCGTCTGAGCGTTTGCGAAAACATGGTCGCGCCCAATGTACGAATACACATCCATAAAGCCACCGGCGAGCGCCAGGATAATGCCCAGTTCGATGGACTCCGATATCTGCTTGGCACGTTGCATCGTCGTGCATCCTCCTTGTTGACGACCCTCTCGTGCGTTGGCGGAAACATAGCCGCCGTTCATACTGTAACCCATTGACAACATGGCATGCGCGCGAGACGGGTTCTCCAACGCGCAGGTACACAGTCTGGAAACAAACGACGCCCGCATCGACGCGCCGATCCGCCAGCTCATGTACTCCACCAGTCTTTTTAGCTCCGTCCCAAAAAGACTGGTTACAATTACGTGCAGCATACAGACACCGGGAGGGATCGTGGCAAAAAAGCCTCAGCACGCTCAGAACAGCCAACGCGGACAGCAGGGCAAACAGGGCCAGCAGCAAAAGCTCGGCGGCCAAGCGCAGGCCACGGTCGCCCGCACCAAGCATTCCCAAGCGACGCCCACCCGCCCCTGGCGTCCGGGCCGCGACAAGTTCCTCCCCGTCAGCCGCGCCGACATGGATGCGCGTGGCTGGGACCAGTGCGACTTCGTCTACATCTGCGGCGACGCCTACGTGGACCACCCCAGCTTTGGCATGGCCATCATCAGCCGCGTCCTCGACGCGCACGGCTACAAAGTGGGCATTATCTGCCAGCCCGACTGGACCGACCCCGCCAGCATCACCGTGCTCGGCGAGCCGCGCCTGGGCTTTCTCGTCAGCGCCGGCAACATGGACTCCATGGTCAACCACTATTCGGTGACCAAGCACCGCCGCCATACCGACGCCTATACCCCCGGTGGCGAGGAGGGGCACCGCCCCAATCGTGCCGTCACGGTCTACGGCAACCTCATCCGCCAGACGTTCAAGGACGCTCCCATCATCATCGGCGGCATCGAGGCAAGCCTGCGCCGCCTGGCCCACTACGACTACTGGCAGGACAAGCTCAAGCGCTCGGTACTGCTCGACTCGGGCGCCGACATCCTCATCTACGGCATGGGCGAGCATGCGATCGTCGAGATCGCCGACGCGCTCGATGCCGGACTGCCTGTCGATCAGATCACCTACATCAACGGTACCGTCTACCGCACGGGTTCGCTCGACGAGGTCTACGACTACGACCTGCTGCCCAGCTGGGACGACCTTACCGCCGACAAGCTCAACTACGCGCGCAGCTTTAATGTGCAGCAGCAGAACATGGACCCCATCACCGGGCATCGTCTGGTAGAGCCCTACCCCAACAGCGTCTATGTGGTGCAGAACCCGCCATCGGCAACACTCACCACAGACGAGATGGACGAGGTTGCCGAACTCCCCTACGCACGCGATTGGCATCCCGACTACGACGCAACGGGCGGCGTGCCGGCCTTTGCCGAAATCAAATTTTCCATTAGCTCCAACCGCGGCTGTTTTGGCGAGTGCTCGTTTTGCGCCCTCACCTTCCACCAGGGCCGCGTACTGCAGATGCGCAGCCACGACTCGATCATGCGCGAGGCCGAGCTGCTCACGCACGATCCCGAGTTTAAGGGCTACATCAACGACGTGGGTGGACCGACGGCCAACTTTAGCCGTCCGGCCTGCGACAAGCAGCTCAAGCACGGCGTGTGCAAGAACAAGCGCTGTCTGTGGCCGAGTGTGTGCAAGAACATGGTGGTCGACGAGAGCGGCTACACGCAGCTGCTGCGCGATCTGCGCCAGCTGCCGGGCGTCAAGAAGGTCTTCGTCCGCAGCGGCATACGCTTTGACTACACCATGGCCGACGCCTCGGACGAGTTTTTGCGCGAGCTGCTGGAGCATCACGTCTCGGGCCAGCTGCGCGTAGCACCCGAGCACGTGAGCGACGCGGTGCTGTCCGTGATGGGCAAACCGAGCCGCGCCGTCTACGACGCGTTCTGCCGTAAATTTGAACGCTTGAACCGCGAATACGGACTCAAGCAGTACGTAGTGCCATACCTAATCTCGAGCCACCCCGGCTCGACGATGAAGGAAGCTGTGGACCTGGCCGAGGCCGTACGCGACATGGGCTACATGCCCGAGCAGGTGCAGGACTTCTACCCCACACCGTCCACCATGTCGACCTGCATGTACTACACCGGCGTGGACCCACGCACCATGGAGCCGATCTATGTGGCGCGCGACCCGCACGAAAAGGCCATGCAGCGTGCGCTCATCCAGTATCGCAAACCCGAGAACTACAAGCTGGTACGCGAGGCGCTGGAAAAAGCCGGACGTCGTGACCTGATCGGCTACACCAAACACTGTCTAATCCGCCCCGTGCCGCCGCGCCCGGGCGAGACGTCTGCTGGCGGTGGGCATGGCACCGGCAAGAAGGGCGGCAAGGCCCACGGCGGTGCTGGCGGCAAGGGACCCAAAGGCAGCAAGGGGCACGGCGGCATGTCGCGTGCACAGAACACTGCCGGGCGTAATCGCGCGGCCCAGGGGCGTCAGGGCGCCAACGGAGGCGGGCGTCGCAACTAGGGCAGCAATGCGCTCGCTGCGTCCATCCCACACGCGTGGCGCAGCGAGCGCATTGCCTCAACGAGGATGACGCCGGCGATAGCGACCGTGATTATCACGTCGAACGGTGTGTTCACAAACCAGAGCAACGTCATGAAATACGACCCGGCATTAAAGGCAAAGTGCAGCAGGATCGTGTAGCGGAGCTTTCCGGTCGTCACGAGCACCCAACCAAAGATGAGGCCGGCGGCACCCGCGTAGCAACCCTGTACCCAATTCATGTGCATAAAACCGAAGATCGCCGCCTGCAGCACAATCGCCGCGGCGATACCCCACGTGCTTGGGGCCGCCCAGGGCACCATGGCGCCACTCTGCGCGCTCACACGACGCCGGCACTTCCAAAGTGGGCGGCACTGCGGATTAAACGCTCGGAGCGAAAACTCAAAAATAATGCCGCGCACCAGCAGCTCTTCACAAAATGGGGCGCCGAGCACCGTGGTCAGGACGGCAAGAAGGTTGGTATCGCCCAAGCCTGTTTCCTCGACGAGCTCGCTATAGTCCGCCGCAACCTCGGGCAGCAGCGACAGCACGCCGTCGCATAGGTAGCTAATGACCACCTGCATGGATAGGCCGATCACGACAACGTATGCGATGCGCTTCCATGCAGCATTTGCTCCCCCGCCGAGCGGGCGTTCACCTTGCCGGCGCGCCATGAAGGAGCGGGGCCACAGATAGCGCCACCACAGCAGCGCCATCAAAAACGACGCCGTCTGAGCGGCGGCCTGAAACCATTGAATATCGAGATTGTCGATCGGGAAACCCGTCAGTGCCGACACGATGTCCAGCGCGGAGAACAAAACAATGCTCAGGGCAATATCGGCAGCGACGACACCAAAACAGGCAAGCGCCCAAACCAGCGCATTGAGCATGCCAACCTCCTCAAAACCCGGCACTTGGGGACAGTCATTGTTGATGAGAATCGGGCGCAGCGCCAAAAGCCCCGTTGGGCGAAATGTCGAACGGGAAGGTGCCGCAGCGATTGAACGCGGCGATAAACATGCGGATGGCGTTGGACGGCGTGGTGCCCACGAGCTGGGTTGCCGCCGCGAAGGCCGCCTTTTCCTCGGGCAAGACCTTCGCGACAACCGGGGTCATGTGTTCTGCCATGGCGCTTCCTTTTTGAAACGACGGTGGTGCGGATAGATGCGGGCCACGCGGCTGGGCGACGGGCTGTGAGGCAACCCGATTGGCCCGCATCTGGAGTGTGTTTCTACGGCGTTGGTATTACTTGGTATTCCTAAGTATTACCCCGCAGATAGAATACCATACCCGACCCCATGGGGACGGAGAAAAAACGGATCATTTTGTTGCTGAGTAAGTATTTAGAGCGTGATGATATCCGAGATATTGAGGGCCTGAGCGTCGACGGCATCGTGCGTGGCAAGCAACAGCATGCGACCGTCGAGCGCCGGCAGAAGACCTCATGCCCTGTGCCGAGGTCGGATAGCCCATCCCCCACATCAGCCCTTTGCACCAAACGACAATGCCCCGCCCACGCAATCACGTGGACGGGGCACTGCTCCAGGTATGCGGTCAGCGGCTCTTTTGTGCCAGCGACCTTCTGTCTTTAGCTAAGCTCGGGCCAGTAGCCCTTGTTGGCCTCGATCATGTCGTCGAGGACCTCCTTGGCGACCTTCATAGAAGGCACGGTCTTGTTGAGCGTAAAGGCCTTGAGCGCCTTCTCGTACGAACCCTCGATCGTGGCCTCGACCACGAGCTTCTCGGAGTTCAGCTGCTGCATCATGAGGCCCTGCTGGAACAGCGGGATGTTGTCGCGGCTGATGACCTCGGGGCCGTTCTTGCCAATGTAGGCAGGCAGCTCGACCATGGCGTCGTAGGGCATGTTGGGGATAGCGCCCTTGTTCTCGCAAATGACCAGGAAGCGCTGCTTGGTGTCGTTCTTCAGAGCGATAGCCAGATCGGCAATCCAGTCGCCGTGGCTGCCCGCATAGAACGTGCTCTCGTCGATCTCGCCCGTCTTCTCGTAATGGTCGATGCCGTCGAAGAGGTTCTTCTCGCGCGTCTCCTCGACCTCGTTAGCACGGGTGCGCTCGGGGTTGGAATGCTCGACGAACTCCTTCTGCTGCAGGTAGTAGTTCAGATACGTGTTGGGCAGGTACTCCGGGAAGCACTCCATGATCTCGTACTCGCCCTTCCAGACGTAGTACCAGCTGCCCTTGGTGTGGCGGTTCTGCTCGGGATGCTCGTCGGTGGCCTCCTCGGGCTTCTTGGACATCAGCGAGCTCATGCCCTTGAGGTAAGAATCGGGCAGCAGAATCTCGTGCTCCTTGATGTACTCGCGCAGCTGCGGGAGCACCTCCTCGCCCTTGTGGCGGATCGAGGTGAACCAGCCAAAGTGGTTGAGGCCAAAGTAATCGTACTCGACATCCTTCTTGTCGATATCGAGCGCGGCGCAAACCACGTCGATGATCGCGATCGGCATGTCGCAGATGTTGATGATGCGAGCGTTGGGGCGCAGGACGCGGCAGCCCTCGGAGACGATGGCGGCAGGGTTGGAGTAGTTAAGAATCCAGTAGTCCTTCTTGGCGTACTTCTCAACGTCGTCAATCAGCTCGACCATGGGGAAGATGGTACGCATACCGTAGGCAAGGCCGCCGCAGCCGCAGGTCTCCTGGCCCACGCAGCCGTGACGCAGCGGAATCTTCTCGTCCTGCTCGCGCATGGCATAGCCGCCCACGCGCATCTGGGCAAACACGAAGCTCGCGTCGGTAAAGGCAGTCTCCTTGTCGGTGGTCACCGTGAGCTTGATGTCCAGGCCGAGGTCCTCGTGCAAAATCCAGTCCACGAGCACGCCGATCTTGCGCTGGCGCTCCTCGTTGATGTCGTACAGACGAATCTCGTCAACGTCGAGCTCGTCCTTGCGCAGAGCGATGGACTTGACGATGCCGGGGGTAAAGGTGGATCCGCCACCACACAGAGTAATGATCATTGTTTACTGCTCCTTCTCAATTGCGTTTTCGACCTTGTCACGCATCTCGGCGACTTTCATGCCAAAGATGATCTGAATGTTGTTGCCGTTGCGGTTGATGCCGCTGTTGGGCACGTGGTTGATGAGGTCCTCATCGATGAGGTCCGGGTTCTTAACGTTCACGCGGAGACGCGTAAAGCAGTTCTCGAGCTCCTCGATGTTGTCCTTGCCGCCAAGACCTGCGACCAGGTCGGCAATGCCCGCATCGACGCCCTCTGCGGGAGCCGCGGCAACAGCGCCCTGCTTCACCGCGACAGACGCGGCGGCCTCGCCCTCGGCAACGGACTCGGCGAGCTCGGACTCCTCCTCGCGACCAGGCGTGTGGAGGTTGAGCTTCTTAATAAGGAAGGTGAAGAGGAAGAAGTACAGAGCGGCGTTGAGAACTCCAAGCACCAGCATAACCGGCCAGTTGGTCTTATCGACACCAAGAACCAGGTTGGAAACCACGATGTTGATGATGCCGCCTGCAGTCGAAGCGGGCACGGAAAGGACCTTGAGCAGGACCAGGAAGATGCCGGAAAGAACCGAGTGAACGACAAAGAGCACAGGGGCAGCAAAGACAAAGAGGAAGTCCATGGGCTCGGTCACGCAGGAAAGCACGGCGGTGATGATCAGCGGGATGATGACAGCCTTGGTCTTGTCCTTGTTCTGCTTGTAAGCGGTGAAGATAAAGGCGAGACCGATACCGATGTAGGGCCACAGGTTGTTGAAGGTATAGCTGTTGAAATACGTGCTATCGGAGAAGGGCTGGCCCGTCATTGCCATCTCGGCGACACGGATGGGATAGGCGCCGGCGATAACCTGACCACCCAGCGTAAGGGTGCCGCCCACATCGGAGAACTGGAACGGGGTGTAGATGAGGTGGTGCAGACCGGTGGGAACGAGCAGCTTGTTGAGCATGCCGTAAATAAAGAGGCCGATGTTGCCCGACTCCTTGATGATGCCGGCAACGGAGGAGATGGCACCCTGAACCGGAGGCCAAACGATGCAGAAGCCAGCGCCCATGATCCAGGAGATGATGATCATGATCAGGAACGGGAAGCGAACGCCCGAGAACATCGAAAGAGCAATGGGGAACTGCTTGTTCGAGTACTTGTTGAACACGGCACCGGTGATGCAACCAAGAATGATGCCGCCAAACACGCCGGTATCGAGCACCTGAATGCCCATAACGGTGCTCTGGCCGGTTCCGGTAAGGCCGAGCATGCCGCTCGCCTCGGCAAGAGAACCGGTGGCGTTGAGCACGATGTTATTGGCCTGCAGGAACAGGAAGAACGACATCAGGGCGATCAGCGAAGCGTGGCCCTTGTTCTTCTTTGCCATGGCACCGGCGATGCCCACGCAGAACAGAATCGAAAGGTTGTTGATGATAAACATCAGCGACTGATAGACAACGGCGCCCACAAGCTGAAACGGACCGGAGCCCAGCACAGGGATCACAGCGCAGATGGTCTTGTTGGTCAGAATGATGCCCACGATGAGCAGGATGCCGGCAACCGAGAGATACATCATCGGCTGAACGATCGACTTCGCGAACACCTCCAACGGCGCTTTGAAATTGAACTTCTTTTTTGCGGTCATAGCGGTACTCCCCTTCCTTTTCCGCAAATTGAGATAGGTGTGCCCTGGACAAGACCGTGAGCCTTGCCTTGTATCAATCGATGTGTGGGCACGTTATGCCTAGAGACCAGGTTCTCCAAGCAGGTTAACAATGTGATATGCGAGATAACTCTTCTCGGCATCGGTAACGACAACGTTATAGGTAGACGCTAAGTGGTCGGCAATTGACTCCGCACACGAGAACGCCCTCGGATACGCCGTTTCATCGATACGGAACAGCGCGTCGCCATTGACCTGTCCCGCCGCGGGATCGAGCGCTCGCTGCGCAAAAAACTGCAGATGGCGAACGAAACGCTCGTACGGCAACGAGGTGACGTCAAGGGGCGTGGCATAGTGCTCGGAAACAATCGCGAGCACGTCGCGAACAAGCTGGACCGAAACAATCAGACGGTCAGAGCGCTGCGGCATGGTGGCGTTGACGATATGCAGCGTAATAAAACCCTGCTCTTCTTCGCTCATCTGGATGCCCATATACTCCTTGATAATCTGCAGCGCACGGCCCGCAAGCGCATACTCCTTGCGATAGAACTGCTGGATCTCGAGCAGCAACGGATTCTCGCAGGGGACGCCCTTACGCTCGCGCTCCAAAGCAAGACTGATATGGTCTGCGAGAGCAATGAGAATCTTGTCGTTGATATCAACATTGAGCTCTCGACGGAGCATCTGAACAATGTCCTCGGAAATCACGAGGTTGACGGTGGGGATGGACTCCAAAAGATGTGCCAAGCGATCAATCGTACGCGAATCCTGAGAAGTGCCCTCCTGCAGCGCATAGGTCTTTTCGACCGATGCATCATCGATAGCGTCGCCGGCATGACGGCCAAAGCAGAGGCCTCGACCGATGACGATGAGCTCGGAGCCATCGTCCGAAGTGACCATTGCGACGTTATTGTTGAAAACTCGCTTGATAACCACGGCACCCACCACAAGAATTTACTCGGAAAGCCAGACGACAGGCTCTTTAACAGCAACAGGGCCGGAAGCATGCTCACGAAGAGTCGACTTCTCCGAGCGCTCGCACACGATAACGAAGACCGTAGGATCGAAGCCGGCGGCGCGGACCGCGTCGAAATCGACCTCGACGAGGGGCTGGCCCGCGTCAACATGGTCACCCTGGGCAACAAGCGCATGGAAGCCCTTGCCCTCAAGTTTAACAGTGTCGATTCCGATATGCAGCATCACCTGAGCAGAGCTGTCGTCGGACATGATGCCCAGCGCGTGCTCAGTCGGAAACAGTGCCGCGACGGTACCGGAGACAGGAGCGCACACCGTTCCCTCTTGGGGAACCACGGCAACGCCATCGCCCACGGCACGGCTGCTAAAAGCGGGATCATTGGTATTTTCTAGATGAACAAGCTCGCCGGAAACAGGAGCGAGGATTTCGAACTCGGAAGTTGCAGTCTTCTGCTCATCCGAACCGCCCATCAGGCGAGAAAAGAAGCCCATGGTGGCATGTCCCTTCATAAATATAGCCCAACCAAAATCAAGCGAATGCATCCACAGAGACACACCCGTTCAAAGACTTTGGTTAGGCCCACGTCCGAGGGACTCGGTAACCTTCCGCATTTCTTTTTACGGGAGCTATTGTAGACAAGCCCAAAGCCAGAACAATCATTATGACCGGTGAGCGGTATTTTTTCTTCGATAAACGGTATTTAGGCAGCACTTGGGGACGTTCCTTTTAATATGAGCAGGACA